>CAZSSI010000023.1:0-14653 GCA_964609345.1 uncultured Verrucomicrobiota bacterium
GATCCCCTCCGTAGTGGGGCTGGGCAGGTTGGGGATCCAGACCTTGGAACTTTTTGCTTTAAGGCACCATGGCGCGCTGCATGACCTTAATCAGCTCGATATCGTTTTCGTCGAGGTAGCCGCCTTCTCGTTAATACGGCGAGCCAAAGGGGCGTGAGGTCGAGGTTGGCGGATTGTTTAATACCTTGAAAATCCGGTTTATAAGACCGAATTTTCAAGGTGGAGCGCGGCTCGCCAGCCGCTGCTCTTTCTTTCCGTTGCGGCGGAGTATTGCGCTGAACTCGACTTGCCGGGCTCAATCAGGCACCTTGTCCGGCGTATGAAGCTTCTATTCAAATTCCGGATCGTTGTCGCACTGGTGCTTTCTACGGCCGGTTTCGCGCAGGCTGCGTTGCCGGAAAACTACGCGGAGACGTTTTCTGAACTGTCCGCGATGATCGACGGCGACGAACTCAGCCCGCTTGAGATGGTGCGCGGCGGATGGCTCACTCCCGGCTATTTTGCTCCGGCGGCAGAAGGTCTAGAATTCAACCGTGCCCGCTTTGCGGCGGCGCGCACGGCGGGTCAGGCCGGTTTGTCAGGATTGTTTCTGGCGGTACACGGTCGGCCGGAACAGCATCAGTTCGTCTGTAAAACGCTGGAAACCGACAAGACAAAGAGGGCGATGATGATCCGGATTTTCGGTACGGAGGCGGCGTTTTTCCAATCGCTGGAAAACGGTGAGTATCTTCAGCCGCTGATAAACGCGCTGCCCTCCACCGCCGGGCCGCGAGCTTTGTTGCGTTTACTGATTCAATCCAAAGACCCGCTGGTCCGCCGCGCAGGACTCTTCTGGGGCCACTGGTTCGCAGACGGCGATTACTGGAAGTCAGCGCGCGAGATGGCGACGAAAGATTCAGACGCCGTGAATCGCGCTTGCGCCGTGCGTTTGCTGAAACGTCCGCCGCTCAGCCGATAAATTCCACTGTCACCGCATTTCCGGCCTGCCGCCATTTAACCTCAAGATCGAAGAGCCGGGTTCCGAAAATCCGCGCCGGGTCGTCGTCCTGATAGGCGGGGCGCGGATTATAGCTGAGTACGTCGGTGATGAGTTGCTGCTTTTCTTTTTCCAATGTCCGGAAAACGGTTTTCGCTTCCGGCGAAAAGGTAACGGTGTTGACCGGCTCCGGCGCACCGTCGGCGAAGCCGCCGCGCGCACCGGGAATACTGTCGGCGTACGGAATATACGGCTTGATATCCAGCACCGGCGTACCGTCGAGAAAGTCGCCGCCGACAAGTTCCAGCGTTGTGCCGCGTACGGCCTTCAGTTCGACCACGGAAAGTCCGATCGGGTTGGGACGGAACGGCGAGCGTGTGGCGAAAACCCCCACGCGGGTGTTGCCGCCGAGGCGCGGCGGACGAACCGTCGGCTGAAACGTTTCGCAGATGCTTTCGTGAAAGACGAAGACAATCCAGAGGTGGGAAAATTCTTCGATACCGCGCAAGGCTTCGGCGACGTTGTACGGCGGGAGGAGTTCCAGCGTAGCGGTCGCGCTTTTGATCAGTCCCGGTTGGCGCGGGATGCCAAACTTTTCCTTAAAGCAGGAGCGAATGATTCCGACCGGTTCGATGTTCATGGCGACACCCTATGAAATTATTCCGGTTTTCCAATCCAATATTTTCCGGCGGGCGGCGTTATGATGAACAGCATGAAAACAAAACCTGTTCTGGCGGCGGTATTTTTTCTTCTGGCGGGAATGCTTCAGGCGGCGGATCTCACGCCGCGCGAGTGGACAGTTGATGAAGTGCAGCGTGAGGCTCTGATCTATTTCCCTGAAACGACAAATCCGGTTCCTCTGGTGTTTGTGTTTCACGGCCACGGCGGATCGGCGGCGCAGGCCGCGCGCAGTTTTAGAATCCATGCAGTCTGGCCGGAGGCGATGGTGGTTTATATGCAGGGATTGCCGACGGCCGGTCAGCTGACCGATCCGGACGGAAAACGTAACGGCTGGAACGCGAAGCCGGACGATCCGGAAAACCGCGATCTGAAATTTTTCGACGCCGTGCTGAGTACGCTGCAGAAGGAATATATAATTGATCCGAAGCGGATTTTCTCGACCGGACATTCCAACGGCGGAGGGTTCACCTATTGTCTCTGGGCGGCGCGCGGCGATGTGTTCGCGGCGATGGCTCCGTCCGGCGCGCTTTCCCGTGACGGACTTCCGATGATGAAACCGAAGCCGGTTCTGCATCTCGCCGGAGAAACCGATCCGCTGGTTAAGTTTGCCTGGCAGGACTGGATGATGAAAGCCGACCGTAAATTGAACGGTTGCACGGAAACCGGTGCGCCGTGGGCTTCGTCAGGCGATCTGAGCGGTACGATTTATTCGTCGGCAACTGGCACTCCAGTTGTGACGCTGATTCATCCCAGCGGGCATACCTTTCCGCAAGAGGCGCCGGAGTTAATCGTCCGTTTCTTTAAGGAGTACGTCCGGAAATAATCAGGACGATGGCGGTGAGCAGAATCAGCGCACCGGCCAATCGGCGGAGCATGACGCCGCGGCCGGCGGTGTGTTCGAGGTTGCCGATATGCCGCCCGAACGCCCAGACCAGCAGAACGCTCCAGAGCGCATGCGAGCTGTACATGACGTTTACTTCCGGCGCGTGACCGTAGCGGCCGATCGCCAGCCCCATGCAGACGCCCGGTAGCGCGCCGATCAGCATGCCGGTTTTCAGGTTCCGCCGCGCAAGGCGCGACAGGTCGCGGTAGGGCGTTCCGAAGCGCGGAATCAGCGGGAACATCAGTAGAGAGCCCATCACAAATATCAGGCCGGTGAAGCGCAGGGCGCCCCAGCCGCCTGCCCATTTTTGCAGACAGACGTCACAGAGCGCGTAGCAGAAAACCGCGCCAGCCATCAGTCCGGCGGTTTTTAGAAACGACGCGTGGTTTTTCCGATCCGGCGTGCGCATAACCAGCAGTGCGACGGCGGTGAGTCCGCAGGCCACCCAGACGTTCGGTGAAAGCGGGGCTCCCAGCAGCAGTGCGGTGAGCAGCGCGTTGAAGACCGGTTTCATTCCGGCCACCGGCGCGAGCAGGCTGACTTCACCGGTGCGTAAAGCTGTCATCCATAATGAAGCGCCGCCCAGCCAGCAGACGGTGGCGAGCATCGGCTGATGGAACTGATGCCACGGTGCGGGAGTTCCGGTGAGAAAAACAAAGGGAAGAAGCAGGGCTGTGGTTGTCCAGGTCATGGCGGCGAATACGCGGAAGACGCCGCAGCCTTCGGTCATTGCCTGTTTACTGAAGATGCTGCCAATGCTGTAACCCAGCGCAGCGATCAGCGCGATAAAAAGATAAACTGGCATATTGGGCGGTCCTTTTTACCGGCAGATAAATGTTTTGAGTTTCATGCGCCGCAGTGTAGGCTTTGCCGCAGACAATCACAAGTGCGCTCGGTTTACGATGAAAGCGCCTGAACATCAACTAACCGGAGGAAAGACAATGAAGAAGTGGAAATGTGAAGCCTGTGGATACATTCATGACGGCGATGAAGCGCCAGCTAAATGCCCGAAGTGCGGAGCACCGAAAGAGCAGTTTAAACAACTCGACGAAGCCGGCGCCAAGCTGGTTGAGCGCTCCCGCCACACCAATACGCTGCATGCACACGTCATTGATCTGGCGCGTCAGATGGAAGCCGCCTGCAACGCGGGCATCAAAGACGAGCTGGATCCCGGCTGTGTGGACGTGTTCACCAAATCCCGCGCGATGGCCTGGCAGATGATGAAGCTTTCCCTGACCGAAATGCAGGGCCACATGAAAAAAGGCAAGTGGGGCTGAAAACATTGGCGATTGCCGATGGACGATTGGGCGTGCCGGATTCCGGCACGCCCTTTCTTTTCTTGCTTTCAGGGCTCAAATATCCTTTCATCCGGAAGAGCGGATAAATGGAATATGACCGAAACGAACATCTTGGAAGTGTTTAAGGCACTGGGCGACGAAGGTCGCTTGCGGATTCTGCGCGCCGTGGAGATTTCCGAGCTGTCGGTGGCCGAAATTGTCGAAGCGCTCAAAATGCCGCAATCATCGGTGAGCCGCCACCTGAAGCCTCTGCGCGACAGCGGACTGCTCGATACTCGCCGCGAAGGCACGTCGGTGTATTACCGGCGTGGGCCGGTCTTTCAGGATCAGATTTTTGCTCAGCTGATGAGCGAAAAGCTGGCCGAGTTGCGCGGCGCGAGCCGCGACCGTGCTGCGGTGGACCGCGCCATAGAGCAACGCCGCAAAGAGAGTACTAAATTTTTTGATGAAATTGCCGGACGCTACGGCTCGCTGACTCAACCAGGCGGCGGCTGGCAGGCACTGGCTACGGCACTGGCCGCCGGATTCGCCGGGCAAACCGTGGCCGATATCGGTTGCGGCGAAGGCGACTTGACGCTTCTACTGGCGCGCTTTGCGAAACGGGTGGCGGCGGTGGATCTTTCGGCGCAAATGTTGCGCGTAGTGCAGGAACGCTCGGCGGAAGCTGGCGTCGCGCGGCGTGTGACAGTAGGCCGTGGCGATTTGGAAAAACTTCCGCTGGAATCAAACAGCATGGACGCCGCCTTTGTGAGTCAGGTGCTGCATCATGCTGCGCGCCCGGAAAAAGCGCTGGCGGAAGCGGCGCGAATTTTGAAAACGGGCGGACGGCTGATTTTGCTTGATCTGGCCCAGCACGATCAGGAGTGGGTGCGGACGGAGTGGGCGGACCAGTGGCTGGGATTCGAGGAGCGCGAATTACGCGGCTGGCTGGCCAGCACGGGATTTAAGATGGAGATTTTTCAAACGCTGGAAGGACCGACACCGGCTTTTTCTGTCGTGATGATTGTGGCAACCAAAGAAGAAAAAAAACGGAGTAAATAGATATGGCGAAGAAAACGATTTCGAAAAAAGGTGATTATCTGGTCAAGGATCTGTCGCTAGCAGAATTCGGGCGCAAGGAAATGGAGCTGGCCGAATACGAAATGCCTGGTTTGATGGCGCTGCGCGAAAAATACGGCAAAGACAAACCGCTCAAAGGCGCGAACATTACCGGTTCGCTGCACATGACCATTCAGACGGCAATGTTGATCGAGACGTTACAGATTCTCGGCGCGAAAGTTCGCTGGGCCAGTTGCAATATTTATTCTACGCAGGATCATGCCGCCGCCGCCATCGCGGTTACCGGCACGCCGGTTTTCGCAGTGAAGGGCGAAACGCTGGAAGAATACTGGGATTACACCGACCGTATCCTCGACTGGGGCAACGGAAAAGGCCCGAACATGATTCTCGATGACGGCGGCGACGCGACGCTGTTTGTCCATCTCGGACTACGGGCTGAAAGTGACCCTTCGATTCTTGATCGCAAGCCGGGCAGCCACGAAGAAAAGGTTCTGCTGGCTCAGCTGAAAACGGCGCTCAAAAAAGATCCGAAGCGTTTTTCGCGCATCGCCAAAGGAATTATCGGCGTCAGCGAAGAGACAACCACGGGCGTACATCGCCTTTACCAGATGATGGAACGTGGCGAACTGCTTTTCCCGGCATTCAATGTGAACGACTCGGTGACCAAGTCGAAGTTCGACAATCTCTACGGCTGCCGCCACTCGCTGGTGGACGGAATTATGCGCGCCACCGACGTGATGCTTTCCGGGAAAGTTTGTGTAGTCGCCGGTTACGGTGATGTCGGTAAAGGCTCCTGTCAGTCGCTCAAAGGTCAGGGTGCGCGGGTTGTTGTCACAGAGATTGATCCGATTTGCGCTTTGCAGGCCGCGATGGAAGGTTACGAAGTGATGACCATGGACGACGCCTGCGCGATCGGCGATCTGTTTGTTACCACGACCGGTTGTTGCGATGTCATCACCGAAAAGCACATGCGGAAGATGAAAGATATGGCGATCGTCTGTAACATTGGACATTTCGACAGCGAAATTCAGGTCGAGAAGCTCAAGAAATATAAATGGACGAACATCAAGCCGCAGGTGGACAAAATCACCTTCCCGAACAAGAAGAGCATCCTGCTGCTGGCAGAAGGCCGCTTGGTAAACCTTGGTTGTGCGACAGGCCATCCGAGCTTTGTCATGTCGAACAGCTTCACCAATCAGGTGCTGGCGCAGATGGAACTCTACTGCAATCCCGGCAAATATCCGGTTGGCGTTTACACCCTGCCGAAGAATCTGGATGAAGAAGTTGCGCGGTTGCATCTGGAAAAAATCGGCGTGAAACTGGAAAAGCTGACCCGTGAGCAGGCGAAGTATCTTGGCCTTTCGCCGAACGGCCCGTTTAAACCGGCACATTACCGGTACTAACAGCAGACTGCTATGCACCGAAAACCGTCCCGGATTCCGGGGCGGTTTTTTTTGCTAACGGACGGCAGACAAGAGGAGTAAGTGTGGTGAAATACCGTACATTCTTCGAAAAACAAAGTTGATTATATCAATCTGTTTTCGTAACATAGTGACAACATAACAAAGAGAAGGAGAAAATGTTATGGCAACAAACCCCATCGGAAAAGGTACCAAGACGATTGGTATCAATATGTCGAAGACAATGGCAGACGACCTGGAAAAGCGTGCAGACTCGATGCACATTTCTAAAAGCAAATATTGCAAGATCGTTCTGCAACAGTGGCTCCAGTCAGGCAAGAAGCTGACGCTAGCCGAAAAGAAGTAGGGAGAAATCCCGAGCTTCGGCAAATGTTTTCTCTGAAAACATTTGGAAAAACGCCTCGTTATTACGGGGCGTTTTTTATGTCCGCATAAATAGCTGCTACTGCGGCGGACGGATCTTTAGCCTGCAGGATCGGCCGTCCGACGACCAGATGAGTGGCCCCCTGTTGCACGGCGAAGGCAGGTGTTGCCACGCGCTTCTGGTCACCAACCTCGCCGTCCGGCATGCGAATGCCGGGTGTCACTAGCAGGGCCTGCGGAAATTTTTTCCGCAACGCGCCTGCTTCGTGAGCGCTGGTCACCAGTCCGTCAATACCTGAGGAAATGGCGAGGTCACCCAGCGCTAAAGCCTGATCCGAAACGCTGCGTCCGATGCCCAGATCGGCAAAATCATCCTGTGAGAGGCTGGTGAGCGTGGTCACGGCCACCAGCTTCGGCGGATTGGAACATTCGCGCGCCGCTTCAGCTGCGGCTTCCAGCATGGCACGTCCGCCGATGGCGTGTACCGTCATCAGATTGACGCCATGGCTGGCGGCGGTTTTCACTGCGTTGGCAACCGTGCGGGGAATATCGTGCAGTTTGAGATCCAGAAAGATTTTTTTATTCCGCCGTTTCAACGGCTCCAGAATAGCAGGCCCGTCGGCGCAGAACAGTTCGAGGCCTACTTTGTACCACTCAATGCTGTCCGGAAGGCGGTTAAGCACTTCTTCCATCGCTTTTGCGGTCGGGACATCCAGCGCGACGATCAGGGCAGGTTTCATTTTTATTCCTTTCATTCGAAATCAGTTGCGCTAAAAATCCCTGAACAGCAGACCGAAAGCAAGGATTTGTTCATGAAGCAGGAAATCGAACGTAAATTTCTGGTAACTGGAGACGGCTGGCGAAAAGCCGCCGGAGTCGGATTGACTTGTCGGCAGGGCTACATCACATCCGGGTCTGAAAGCGCGACCGTTCGTGTCCGGGTGCTGGGTGGAAGGGGATTCTTGACCATCAAAGGGATCACAAAGGGGATTTCCAGGACCGAACTGGAATACGAAATTCCGGCCGTAGACGCTGAATACATGATTCAAAACCTTTGCGGAGAACGGCAGGTCGAAAAAAAACGCTATACGCTGAAAATCGGCCAAACAGTTTGGGAGATCGATGAATTTTTCGGTCAGAACGCCGGACTGATTCTGGCTGAAATCGAACTTGAAAGCGAAAATCAGTCGTTCGAAAAACCGGAATGGCTGGGCGAAGAAGTCTCCTATGACCATCGCTATGCCAACGCCGCGCTCGCCCGCCGATCCATCGCCCAGTGGTGATCCCGCTTAAAATTTCTTTAAAATTTTTCTTAACATCAAACAGTTAAAGAGTAACATGCACAGCATTTACTTCGTTTAACAAGGAAAGAAAAACATGAAGAAAATTATTGCGGTTGTTTTATTAATGGGAGCGGCTCTGAGCGGCGTCCGCGCCGAGTTGTTTACCTTCGATCTGGTCAACAAGAATGGCGCATCCTGGGACGGTGCTCCGTCTGGCGTTTATACCAATGTCGGTAGCGGACTGACTTTGGAAGCGGCCATGTTCGCGTATCTGAATGGAAGCTACAGCTCCGGAAGTCAGCTGAATTCGACGGCGAGCGACTTTGGGATCAATGCGGTGGGCACCAGAGACGCGCCCTCCTTGTTCGACACCGGTGATGGACAGGAGGCGCTGTGGGTTTCGTTTAATCGTGCGGTGACGGTAAAGTCCATCACGGTTTCCAGCTTTACCGGCGGAAACGTTGAAACAGGCGCGTATCAGGTGGCGAACGGAAGCCTTGTTAATTTTACAGTCAGCGGAACCTATACGATTGATGCGGCGCTGAATCAGGGGGAATATTTCAAGACCATCGCAGTGAACACCGGCGGAGGAAACGGCTGGATTCTCAACTCGTTTACGGTGTCCGTCCCTGAGCCGGCGACGTTCGGGCTGGCCGGGTTTGGCGGACTGATGGCCTGGGTTATTCGCCGGGCTTCGCGCAAATAGGCCCTTTTGCGGCTGACGGGAAGCGCTCGGAATATTCCGGGCGCTTTTCTTTTTCAAACATTGGAAAAATGATCGGGTACAGCTACACTGCACCCATGAACATTTTTGAAAAAATCATAACCCGTGAAATTCCGGCGACCATTGTCTATGAAGATGCCGACACGCTGGCTTTTATGGATATTGGCCCGATCATCAAAGGGCATACGCTGGTTATTCCGAAAACCTGCTACGATCCTGTCACCGAAACACCGGATGAGGTGCTCTCCAAGCTGATGTCGGTTTGCAAGCGGATTGCCGCCGCGCAGATCGGGGCGCTTGGCGCGGACGGTGTGAACATTATTCAGAACAACGGCACCGCCGCTGGACAGGTGGTGCCGCACATCCACTTCCACGTCATTCCGCGTTTTGAGGGCGACGGACACCACTGGAACTGGAATGCCAAAAAATACGCTGACGCTGCGGAGATGGAAAACTTCGCCAATAAAATTCGTGAAGGGTTGGCCGAATGAAACACCCGAATGCTGAAGAACTGCTGGCGGGCATTCTGGCCCGCGATCCGCGCTACGCGATCGACGCCTATGCGTTCGTTCGTATCGGCCTCGACCACACGGTTCGCCGTCTCGAAAAGCCGCGTCACGTCAGCGGACGGGAACTGCTCGACGGCATCCGCGAGTTCGCTCTTTCCGAATTCGGGCCGATGACAAAAACCGTTCTCAACGGGTGGGGAATCAAACGAACCGAAGATATCGGCGAAATAGTTTTTAATATGGTCGAAACCGGGTTGCTCGGTAAAACGGAGAAAGACAGCCGTTCCGATTTCGCCAACGGCTACGATTTCGACGAAGCTTTTCGCAACCCGTTCCGTCCTGCCGCGATTCCGCGCGCGGGGAGCTAACCAATGAATTTTTGGAGTTTTTTATGAATATGCTGAGCGAATGGGTCGACGTACTTTCGACCGTTCTTTTTTCCCTGACCACAGGAATCTCGATTACCTATCTCGTCACCACGCTGGTTTCGGTACTGACTTGTCGTCAGAAAAAAGTCAGTCCGCCGGTGTCGGATGAACAGCTGCCGACCGTTACCGTGCAGATTACTTCCCGCAACGAGCTGGTAGCGCTCGACTGCGCCCGCTGCTGCATGGCGTTCGACTACCCTGAGGCCAAGCTGCAGATTTTGCTGGGAGACGACAGCAACAATCCGAACGTCATGCAGGAAATCGATCACTTTGCCGAACATAACCCGCGTGTCAGAGTATTGCGACGGAACAACCGGGTCGGTTTTAAATCGGGCAACCTGAACCATGTCAACGAATACACCACCGGAGAATATATCCTTGTCATGGACTCTGACTTTCTGCCGGAACCGGATTTTCTGCGGCGGCTAGCGGCACCTGCCGTCGCCGACCCCGGACTCGCGGCGGTGCAGGCACGCTGGCATATCACCGACGCGCACGAAAGTCTGACGACGATGCTCGGCGCCGGCATCATCAACGTCACCCATTTTATTATGATGCCGCTGTTTGCCCGGTTTATGAAAACCAGTTTTCTCTGCGGTTCAGCCATGCTCATCAAACGGCAGACTATGGTTGAAATGAACGGATGGGAAACCAGAACCATGATCGAAGACATTGACCTCAGCTTCCGCTTTTTCACCAACGGTTACCGCATTGCCTATTATCCGGACGTTACCTGCGACTGCGAAGTGCCGCACACGGCGCATGACCTTTTCCGCCAGCAGAAACGCTGGGCCTACGGCGTCGTTGAAACCGCACTCAAACGCAGCCGCGCGCTCTACTGTTCCCGCAAGGCGACCGTCGGCAACAAAATCGCCGCCGCCGTCGTCAGCTCCGGCTATGCCGTCAGCTTTCTGGTATTCATCAGCATCATGCTGGGATTCGTTCACATGCTGGTGCAAGGCGCCGGACACATGGACGCCTCGTTGCAGGTTTCCGTGGAAGGAACTGTCGGCAATCTCTGGCGAATTGTCATATCCTGCGGCGCGCTCGTCGCCACCATCTGCGCCGGATTTTCCAGCGGCTTCGGTATCAAAGGTGCCGGGAAACTGATTATCGCTTCGTACACCATCGGCTTCATCATGCTCTTCCATGTCAGCAACGGAATAATCCGCGCCGTCCTGCATTTGCCGATCGACTGGGTTCCTCCCAAAAAACACGGCCGCTGATTTTCAGTCCGCGAGGCGGACGGTGATGCGGTAATAGCCTTTCGTTTCGGCGGCGTGGACCGTGTCGGTCCAGCTGTTCTGCGGCCAGATCATGTTGCTATTCAATGGCTGGAAAATTTCAGTCAGCGACGGGCTCCATTCGACGGTGTAAACGCGACCCTCGACGGCGTTCCATCTCAGCACATTGCGGTCGGTCTGGCGGAGTTCGAACCGCGACTCGGAATCAAGCGGATCCGCGCCAGCCAGAACTTCCGCCGCATTACTGAGTCCGTCGCTGTCGGCGTCGGCGTTCGGGTCGGCGACTGTACAGATTCCGATTGTCACGTCGCGGCTATCGCGCACCAGCAGGCTGGCTTTCGTTCCGTTTGTCCAAAGCATGATGTTCGGCCGGATGACATTGGTGCTGACGTTTTCAAAGCTGAGCTGCATCCGTACTTCACCGTTGGCCAGCCGGTACAGGTTTCCGTAGTGCAGGCCGGTGAAAGTGTTGGTAACGGTGCTTTCCAATTGAGCGTTCAACGTTTCGACGGTGACGCGGCGAGCCTCGTCCGGCATTTCAAGGAAATCGCTTCCACTTTCGTTCCATACCAGCACAGCGGGATTGCTGAGCGCGGAATCGGAGCGTTCGAACGAAATCTGTTTCCACCACGAACCGTCAGCGAGGTGGAAAAGATTCCCGTATCCGAAGCCGTAAAAATTTCCGGCGACTGTGCTGTGAGTTTTTGTGTCCGCAGGCAGAACAACGGCTTCGGCGATGCAGGTGCCGATGACCATGTTGTTGCGATCCAGAAAACGCAACATCTGCTGGCCGTTTTTCGTCCAGCGCCAGACGGTAACAGACGAGACCGAACTGGACACGGTTTCGAATGAAATTTGTTTCCATGACGTTCCGTCTGCGAGCCGGAAAACAGTTTGGTAGTGCAGACCTGAGAACGTATTGGTCATGGTGCTTTCAGTAACCGTCAGCGGAGTCACAACCACATAACCGGAAACGTTGGTTACGATCATCCGGCTCTGGCTCGAGACGTTCGTGATTGTCACATACGGCTGGCGCAGTGCCGGACTGACGATCTGGATTCCCGCCGCGCTTTGTTGCCAGAACTGCCCGTTGTCCAGTCTGAAAATCGTATCGCCGCTCCAGCCGTAAAAATTTCCGGCAATCCGCGAACATTCTGAATCGGGCGGCGGTAGAGGCGGTGGAGGCGGTGGAGGCGGAACGGCAACGCAGTCGCCGGACACGACCACATCGTCCAGTATGGATTTATCGCTGACGTTCGGATTATTCATTCGTGCAATGATCTGCACGGTCGCTCCGCACAAATTACTTTGCACCGCCGTCGCGGAGCCCCAGTTGCCGACGCTGACCGGATTGACGGCGAACGCGGTTTCCGCACTACCGCCTAAACAGTAAAAAAGTTTCACGTATTTATTTGTGCTGGTGGACGAGCCAGTTTCCGAGGCGCCGACGGAAAGTGAAACATTGGTGTACTCGGCAATGTTGATGACAGCGGAAGACCAAACCGCTTCGCCGTCCACATTAACGGCCTCCAGCCGGCCGCCGCTGGCAGGGGTTGCCATGAAATAATCTCCGGCGCTGCCGTTGTTCGTATTCAGCGTGGCGCAGGCGCGAACATCCAAGCTCCAGTTCGTTATGCCAACTGGATAATTAGTCGGCCCCTTTCCAGTAATTCCGACATTGGTGTAACCGCCGAAATTTTCCTGCCAGACCGTCGTCGCATCAGCGGCGGCGAAGCAGCACCAGAAAACACAAAAAGATAGAAGCCGTTTCATGGACAGCGGCTACTGAGCAGCTTTTTTATAACCGGAGGCGTTCACCTGATTCGCGGTGACGAAGATCAGCAGGTTGCGCTTCGTACTGCGCTCTCCTTCCGAGCGGAAGAGACGACCGAGCAGCGGAATCTTTCCGAGGATCGGAACGCTGTCTTTGAATGTTTCGAGCTGCTCTTTGATCAGCCCGCCCATCGCGATGGTACTGCCGTCTTCAATTGTCACCGTTGTATTCACTTTGCGGGTTTTGAATATCGGACGGCGGGCGACCAGCCGGTCGGCGCTGGCCGTACGGCTTTCTTCGCGACGGGTGAGGAAGTCGATCAGGCTATTATTGGCTGGCGTATCGCTGTTCATATCGAGCGACTCATCGCCATATTCCGGCCAGATGGTGGCGACGTGCTGTTCGTCGAATCCGGCCAGCTCACGGATTTCCGGCGAGAGTTTCATATTGATCGTTCCGGTTTCCGGATCGAGTTCCGGCGTGACCTCCAGCATGACGCCGGTTTTCTCTTCGACATAATTGAGAGGAATCAGGCTGGGTTGCGAGTAACGTTCGATTCCGACATCGAAAGCGGTCGGGAACCAGTGTACTTCGCCCACGTGGATGCTGGCGGGCTCGCCGCTCTTCGTGAGAATTTTTGGCGCCGAAAGCAAATCGGCTCCCGCCGTCCGTTCCAGCGCACGGATGACAAGATCCACCGGTGTCCCTTTTACTTTTTGAATCAAAAGTTCGCCGGCAGTTCCGATTAGCCCGGTACCGGTCGGATCGGCGACGGCTCCCGCGTAGGAATTAAACGAGGTTGCGCGGCCCGCCTGATTCACGCCGGGGTTAAAGGCGTCTTGTCCGGCGCGCAGGCTATCGGTGAAAAGTTTCTGACCGCCGGGCATGGCAAGCTTGCCGGCGGCCAGATCGGTTCCGGCGGTTCCGAGCGTCCAGTCGAACCCCAGCTCATCGAGCGCGCCTTGAGAGACTTCGATGAATTTGGTTTCAATTTCAACCTGCCGCGACCGGGCTTCGATCGCCCTGCGGTTGTAGAGGTCGAGCAGTGCCGTCACTTTTTCGAGATGCTTCGGCACGTTGCGAACCAGCAATACGTTGAACTCCGGATTGTACTGCGCGCTTGCGCCGGACGGGAAGGGGACGGTGCTGAAAAAGTCGCGGACATCCAACAGCCCGGCGGGCTGTCCGCCGGTACGCGCCGCCATTTTTGCTCCGACCGACGGCATGATATTGAACTCCACCGAAACCATCTGTTGCGGTAGCTCATAGTCAACCGGTATCAGGCTGACCATGTTCGGTCTGACTTCATATTTCAGGCCGGATATTTGCGTAATGATATCCAGCGTCTCGATCGCCGAGAGGTCGGTGCCGGAAAACGTTATGGGCGGAAGAATCATTTTGGCGGTACCGAAAACCATCAGATTGACGCCCGTATGCTCAGGATCAAGTTCCCGGCATGTGGCGGAAAGCTCCATCACGACCTGCTGAATGCCGGCATCCTGAAATGCAATATCCGGAATACGGATGTTTTCCAGCTTATGGCGCAGAGCGGCGGCCCGCTTTTCCTCGGCAGTCAATTCACGAGGTCTGTTGCCGGCGTCCGGCTTTTCTCCTCCAGCTTGCGGAGCATTCCACGCCTCCTGCACATTCTCCAGCATACGGGTACGAATGACTTCCTGACTTTTTATGTCGCCGCGATCTTCGGCTGTCGCCACCTGTGAGACGACGTGCGCTAAAACGAAAGCGGCAAACAACCGGCTTGAAACCCTTCTCATAACAACCTCCTTGCAAGAAATGATTAAAACTTGCAAAAAATAAATGAAACAACACAGGCGAGCAAGACATTATCGTTTTTCGATTCGAAATTAATCACGTTGGGCCGGTTGATTTCTCAGGAAGGAAGTGTTAGCTTCTCGCGCTCAATTTGTGGAGGGGTGTCAGAGTGGTTTAATGAGCTCGCTTGGAAAGCGTGTGTACCCTAAACCGGTACCGGGGGTTCGAATCCCCCCC
>CAZSSI010000024.1:0-13279 GCA_964609345.1 uncultured Verrucomicrobiota bacterium
CAGGGTGTCATCCCGGCACTGGGAACCTTCGAGAACATCTTCGAATCCACGGTCATCCCGGCCAATGCAGAAAACCTGCTGGGATTTGCGGTCAACACCGAAGCCATCGGGGTTGCCTTCCGCGCCATCCAGCCGGACGCCACCGCCCAGATGGTCATGAACTATCAGGTGTTCAGCAACGAAAGCGGCATGACCATCGCCTTCAAGGAATGGTACGACACCAAGTTCAAGACCACGCGCCGCGTACTGGAAGTCAACTACGGCAAGTGCGTAGGCAACCCGGACGGCATCAAGCGCATTGTTGGTCAGGCCGGACAAGGAGTCATCTAATGACCTTCGGGATCATCATCGGAACGAAAGCTGACGGCACGAAGAGTGCCGTTGGCGATCCCATGCCGCTGAGCAAAGCCAAAGCGGCCTTTCAGACCGTCGAAACCGCCGGACTAAAAATGATTGAACTTTTCGAACTGCGCCAGCACAGCAAGCGGAGAAAGATTGCCGCCGAAATGTCTGACGCAGCGCCGAAGGCACCGAAGGCACCGAAGGCACCGAAAGCGCCGAAAGCGCCGAAAGCGCCGAAAGCGCCGAAGGCTCCAAGTGATACCGAAAAACCAACCCAACCGAAGGAATAAAAATGAAAAAAGCATCTATCTTTTCAGCAATCATCGTCGCCATCTTCGTCATGGCCAGTTCCGCTTATGCTGAACTCAAAACCGCATCGACCAGCTTCGCGCCGATGATTACCGCCGCGACCACCAACACCATCAATGTGACGGGTGAAGTGTTGTCGATTGGGATTCGCTCTGGCAACACCAACGCGTATTCGGTGGCCATTACCGACTTCGCGACTGGCGCTCCGATCTACACCGGTACCGGGCTGACATCGACCTCCTACAACCTGTTTCCGCGCATTGCGGCGACCGGCACGACGGGCGCGGCGGTCACAAACGGCAACGGGACGATCTATGTACCGGCCAGCGTAGCCAAGATGCGCGTAGTCGCATCCTGCACCACGGCGGCCAGTAATTCGCTCACCGTCGCCACGGTTGTTAATGCTGCCCCCTGATCTTGACTGGAGGTTACTTCCTTTTCTCTGGTCAAACCCCGCTGATTAATTTCAGCGGGGTTTTTCTGTGTATATTCCCATGTAAAATTGGGTTTCTTCTGCCTTTAGCCTAAAAGCCTATAGTCTAAAGCCTTCCATTCCGCCTTCCTGCCCCGTTGACACGGCGGCAAAGGTATGAGCACTGCCGATCACGCCGAAGGATTCACCGAACTGCTGGACACCTCCGGCGTGGATCTGACACTCGGGGAAGCCTCTCTGCGGGCGCTGGTGGAGCGCGACGGCAACCCGGCCAAGCCGTTTGATTTGGATCCGGGCGACTGCCAGACGGTCTCTGTGTCGATTTTAAAAGCCGCGCTTCCGGAAGGCGTATTCCCGACCATTGGAAACTATTTCGCGGATGAAGATGGCGGACGCTACCGCATCAAGGCGCGCCGACCAAACCTTGGAAAACCAGTCTTGAAATATATCTGCGAATACTCCGGAGCCGGGGAAGAATGAGCACCGCCCCGGCAGTCGATGCGCGCAACCTAAAAGCCTTCAATCAGGCGTTGCATGACTATGCTCGCTATAATACTCGTGAACTTGGCCCATTGCTAAGAAACCGCGCTTTTAAAATGCGATGGGAACTCTATAAAATATACCGCGATATTTCTCCGGACAAAGCCACGCTGAACGCCGAAATGGACGCGCTCGGCTACAAGATGAAGCGCCGCAAGCTGGCAAGTGGATACCGTTTAAGGAACTCCGAAGAAAAGCGCTACCGCCGCAGCTCGCTCAAATATCTATCGGTCGGCTTCCTGTTGAAAGACTGGCGCGCATCTAAAGAAGGCCAGAATATCAAGATCGACCAGCGCAGCCGCATCAACAGCCGGATCGGACAGGTCATCGACCGCACGGCGCGTGGCGTACTGCATCCATCGGTCGAACTCATCAACATGCTCGAAGGTGCCGTCAAAATGAACGTCGAGCGCGGGCTTGTCAACAAGGCCATCGCCAGCCAGACCGCCGACATGCAGGTTTACATCCAGCGCAAACAGAAAGAAGAGCAGGCTCGCACCATTTCCAAGCTCAACGCCTTTACGAAAGGACTCGCCGCATGAAGCTTCACGAAGTCATTACCACCATCCAAACCATCCTTGCCGACATCACGGAGCTGGAAGGCGTTCAGGTATTCGCCGACATTTCAGACCAGAAACGCAAACTGGAGGAAGCCTTGCAGGAACGCGGCCTGGCGCTGGTACTCATTCAGGAATCCGGCAGCATGGCGAATCCCGGATCACCCGACCTGCTGCTGCAAAACCTGCTGATCGTCTCGGTGCTCGAAAACCCCAAAATCAACACGGACGGACCAGCCGCGCTGTCCGCCGCCGGACTCGTTTTGAAGGCGATCCACCAATACGACTGGAATTCACGCGGTCTAAAAAACGCTCTTACGGTTGACAACCCCGCATATACGAGAGGTGAGCTGGATAGCGGGTTGGTGACCTACTTCTGCAACTTCCTGATCAAAACCATTGAGTGAGGTAAAATTATGGCAAACGACACAAAGAAACTGATTATCGGCTGCGGCGACTTCTCCCTGATCGTCGGAGCAACTGCGGCCGCAGCCGCCGAAGCGTTATATGATGCGGATGCCGCACAATTCGGCAACATCAACTCGATCACGCCAATCCGCGAAGCGACCAAGATCGAGCACATTGGTTCGTATAACGGCGTAAAAATCCGCGACGACATCCACGTCACCGCACTGAAAAGCGGCTTCAAGATTTCCGGCGATGAAATGCGGGAAATGATGTATCGCACTCTGTATTTTGCCGGTGCTGGCGTCGATCATACCGATCCGGCCTTCACGGTCTACACCCCACAGACGCAAGCCATTCCACTCAAGGGTTACGGTCGCCTGAGAATCTACGACGGCCGCACACAAGACGGAGTCCCGCGCATCAAATGGCTCGACTTCGAGTGCATCGTTGAAATGACCACCCCGCCAACCTTCGACGGTGAAACCTACAGCAACTACGAAGCCGAAGTGCACATCCTTGCGGACGTTGGTCAGGTCATCGTCAAAAAAACGACGGCAGATGCTGAATCCGGCGGAATGATCTAAGCGCCAGCTATGAACCTCAACTCCATATTCTATGGGAAGCGCGTTTCGCCGGTCGCTCAGCCGGTGAACTCCCAGCCGCCGGCGGTGGTGTCAAAACCGCCCGTCCGGCCACGCGCAACAAAACCAAAAAAGGAAAACAAGGATGGATAAAAACCAGCTCATATTAAACGGCGGGCATGACATGGAAGTCATGCTGCTGACCGGCGCAACCGAAGCCGTTAAAGTCAAACTGCTAAAAATATCGCAGTTCGAAGACTATCTGCGGGCAGTCGACAACGAACCGCGCGCCGCAGAACTGCTCTGCGGGCAGGAAGAGGGTTGGGGCGACACCCTCACCGCCGACAGCCTTCTCAACATCGTGGAAGTGGGCCACGACATAAATTTTACGAGTGTCTTCCGCTGGGCTCAGCGGCGGACAAACATAAACGAAATCATGCTGCCCATCGCGCAAAAGGGACAGGCCATGGCGAAAGCCTTGCCGAACTCTGTGCGGACGCAGCCCTAGCCATGGGAAAGGGGGTGGCGGAGATTGCCAACATGTTATCCATCCCCGAACTCTTTCTAATCCTCCGCCGCGACGCGCTCCGCCGGGCTGATCTAATGCGCTCCACGGCGGTTTCAAACATTCTGGCCGCCGCCGCTCCCTGGAGCAAAGAAGCGGCCAAACGCGCCAACAACTTCATCCAATCGCTCACACCGGAAAAACCGGCCAGCGAAAAAGAAAGCAGCAACGAGCTCATCCGGTTATTTGCCGAGTCCGGAATCCCGATTGTAAAGGAGTAGCCAAGCCATGTCCGACAGCCGCGTCAGTGTATTGATCGACATGCGTTCAAAACTGGACGGGCTAAACTCGGCCACGGCGGGCATGAAAAAGCTCATCGGCACGGCGGTCGGCTTTGCCGCCACCTACGTCAGCGTCCGGCAGGCCATTCGCGGTAGCCTCGACATCATCAAACTCGGCGGCGAACTGAACGATCTATCCGCCCGGACAGGCATTGCGGTTTCATCGCTCCAAGTATTGCAACAGGCATTTGCCGACAACGGCGTCGAAGCCAGCAAAGTTGGCCAGTCGATCAACAAGATGCAGAGAAGTCTAGTTGATGCATCCAAAGGGATGGGATCTGGCAAGATCGCACTCGACACACTCGGCCTCAGCGCCAAACAACTGCTGAAACTCGCTCCGGAAGATCAATTCTCAGCCATTTCCACGGCTATCGCTGGCATGTCCGATCCGGCCAAACAGGCCGCCGCCGCCATGGCTATCTTTGGAAAATCAGCCGGGGAGCTTCTGCCGATCTTTAAAGCGGGCGGAGCCATTGACGATGCGCGGGCATCGCTCGGATCGTTGCCAGAAATCATGCAGCGTAACGCCGAGCAGTTCGACCGGATTGACGACCTGTTGGGCCGGATGCCCAACAAATCCCGCCAGCTCTTCGCGGGCATTGGCGACCAGCTCGCCGATGAACTGCTCAAGCCTCTCGAAGCCATCAACAAAATGGACTTCACCGTCATCGGCCAGAATATCGGAGCCTATTTTGATCTGGCGCTTGATTCATTCAAAGACGGCACCTTCGGGCAATTCATCGCGCTATCCATCGAAGCCGGATTCGAACAAGGCACCACCGCCGCCAAAGTCCTAGTCGACGGCCTCTTTGAATCCTTCGGCGGAGACGGACAGGGATGGAGATATGTCCTAAATGCAGTAATGACTTTCGGTGTAAAGTCGGCGGAGTTTTTAATAAACGTATTCGAATCGCCAATCATCTATTTATCAACCGCCTTCCGCTGGCTGGGGAATCAGTTTGAAGACATCTTCCGTTACGCCATCAACGGCGTCATCGGTAATTTTGAGACTATGGTGAATAACTGGATCACCGGAATAAATGTCATTAAAAAAGCATTCGGCGGAGACGCCATCCCGTTGAAACAGTTTAATCCGGTGCAAGAAAACACGGCGAAAGATTGGAAAACTCTGCTCGGTGAACAGAAAGCCGGTATGCAGCAGATCAATGGACTGCTCACCTCCGGCCTGAATAAAAACCTAGAAGAATCCCGCAAGATCATTGGAATTTCAGCCGATGAAACCGAACGCGAACTGACGGCCACTGAAAAGCTGGCCGCGCTGATCGCCAAGAAAAAGGCCGACCGGGCAATGCTGGCCAGTGGTGGCGCTGGCGATCAAACAGCAAAAACGGACGGCCCGAACTGGTTTGATGCCAACACCGAAGAGTTCACCGCCAAAATGAAAACCACGGCAGAAGATATCTCCGCCGTTGTCGAAGCCCCGTTTCAAGGGATGTTTTCCGGACTATCGGCAGGAATTGACGGGCTGATCCGTGGAACCAAGACATGGGGCGAAGCGCTTAAAGATATCGGATTCTCGATTGTAGATAGTCTGATCAAAGCGTTTGCCGACATGGCCGCCGCGTGGGTGATGAGCCACATCATCATGAAAGGCGTATCGATTGCATGGTCGTCGCTTTGCTCGGCTCTTCACATCAAAGACACAGCCGAAACCATCGCGGCGGAATCTGCAAAAACTCCGGTACTGGCTACCAATGCCGCGCTGGCCAGTGCGGGATCGTTTGGTCTATCGGCAGTCATCGGCATCGCTGCACTTGTCGCAGGCGTTGCATTGATTGCAGGGATGGCGATTGGCGGAGGCTTTGCAGAAGGCGGATACACCGGAGAGGGCGGAAAGTACGATGTCGCTGGCGTAGTCCATCGCGGTGAATACGTCATCCCGGCTGATTTGGTGAACCGTCACGGCATCGGCGGAATTGAAGCCATGCTGTCCGGTGGGGTCGCTTCGCCGGTCGCCGCCGGGCCTTCCTCGGTTTCTTCCGGTGGCGGATCGCGTCCGGTCAACGTCGCAGTCTTCGACAATCGTAAACAGGTGCGCCAGTGGGTCGAGAGTTCAGAAGGCGAAACCGCCATTCTCGACGTGATGCGCAAAAACAGGCACGAATTCGCATGAAACAGATAACCGTACTTTCACAACCAACCTTCCTGCTGCACTACCAGCCGAACTGGGATAGTTCGTTCGACTGCGAGTTCAGTATCATTAACGACAGCGACCGGGGCCTTACCGGGCGCGAAGAGCGCGTACCGCTCTCGACCACCCTGCGTACCGGCTTAACCTTCGATCTACTCCTACGGCGCCAGCAGGCCGCCGAATTCCGCGCCGCGCTCAAGGCGCTCGGCAACACGCCGGTACTCTGTCCATTCTGGCCAGCCTCTTCCTGGTATCATGCCGATAAAACCTTTTACGTCGGTTCTTCCGGCAAATACTTCACCGCCGCCGACGGTTCCTTCTACATTTCCGGCGAAACCAACGCCGTAAAGACGGCGCGGCTCTCTTCCGGCCTGATGCTATGCTACGAGCCGGATTGGTCGGCATTCAGCGTCTACGCGGCCAGCGGTGCGCCTTCGTTCACTCCGTCGACGGTCGCTGTCAAAGTTCCTCTGCTGTGGGGCCGCTTTTCAAAACCGCCGGTACCGGAAGCCGTAACCGACGAACTGCTGTCGGCCACCGTGGAGTTTGTCGAAAACTCGCCGGTCGAACTGGCCTTCACATCCGCCGCGCTGGCCTTCGCCGCCGGGCCGGAAGCCGCCGGACAGGTTCGCAACCTCTTTCCGCTGCGCCCGGACTGGCGCGATGGGATCCGCTTTGGTGAAGTGTCGGTAGATATCACCACCGACGAAATCGGCTACGGACGCCAGACCGCCGACACATTCTACCCGCAGAGCTCCGCCCGGATCGCCGAACAGAACTTCCTTTGCAAATCGTGGGCCGATGTTCATTCACTCATCCGCTTTTTTCAGGATTGCGCGGGAACCATTAAAAACTTTTGGCTTCCCTCATTCATTGGCGACTGCCGCCTGAACGCTCCCGCTACCGCGGGAACAGATTTCATCACGGTCGATCAGTCCGAAGGACTTGGCGAATCATCACACCTGGCACTCATCAACCGCACCGGAATCGAGCCACACGCAATCGACGCGCTGGATACCGGAACCAATATCGTCCTTTTGGCCGACCAGCTCACCAGCTCATTCAGCCCAGCCGACACGCTAGTTTCCCCTCTACTGCTGGCAAGGTTCGGGAAAGCATCGATCAAGATCAGCTTCGAGACCGACGAAATCGCGCGGGCATCCCTGCGTTTCATCGAAGTGCCGGAAGAATACGCCAGCATCGAAGGCGATGAATCCGGCGCACAGGTCAAAACCGCCTTCCTCTACCGCTTCACGCTGTCCGGATTTGATCCATGGCTATTCACCAGCCACGAAAGCGCCATCACGCATGGAGCCGATATCTACGCCCCGGCGCACTTCGACCACGGAGCCATCAAAGAAAACATCAATCTCGAGAAAAACGAACTCATCATCAGCTCGCGCTATTTCTGGCATCCGTCTGATGTGTCGCTCCGTAACCCGCTCGGATACTTCCTACCCTTCCGACTCGAATCGCCTTTGCAGATTGAAATTCTGGAATGTGCTCCGGACGCGGACGGCGATATCGGATCAGCAGATACACTGTTCAGCGGGCAGATCATCACCGCCAGCTTTGACGGCCCGAAGATCAGCGCGAAATGCCGCTCCATTGGATCCATCTTCGACCGGCAGATTCCAACCATTCTCATTCAGCCGACCTGTAACTTCGCCCTCTACAGCACCGCCTGCGGAATCAATTCAGACGTGTGGAAAATGTCGGCCACGGTTGTTTCGTACGATGGGGCGCATTCGCTGATTATCGGCCAGCCTGTATTTGTCGATCAGCAGGCCGTCCGCCCGGATACCGTAGTCTTTGAACACTTCTTTGCGGGCGGCAAGCTGGAAGCGGGCAATGGCGACAGCTTCACCCGGCGCGGAATACTCGACTCAATCGCCAACGGCGAAAACATCAAGCTATCAATCCGCCACCCGATTGAAACTGCACCGGAAGCCGTCTTTCTGTGGCCGGGATGCGACGGACGCCGCGAAACCTGTCTGGCCTACCACGCCGATGATAATCCGGACGGCAAGTTCAACAACTTCACCCGCTTTGGTGGATTTCCCTTCTCACCGGCGGGCAATCCAACGCTCACCAAACTCAACCGGGATTACGAAAACAGCGGGAAGAAATAATGCAGACATGGTTTAACACTCCCGAACGCATCGCCGCGCTGGAAGCCGCCGCCAAAAGCTGGATAGGAACCCCGTTTGTCGCCAACAGCCGGGTCAAAGGATCGCGTGGAGGCGTATCGTGCCAGATGCTCGCCGAGCAGCTCTACATTGAAGCGGGATTCCCTGTACCGTTTCAGGCACCGTACGGCCCCATGCGGTGGAGCGAAACCCACCGCGACAGCATCATCGAACAGTTTCTCGACGAACAAACCGACATTTTCCAAGCTCTGTCATCTGACCTCTGTCCTCTGACCTCTGTCGCCCCCGGCGACATCGTCGGCTTCCGGATTGGCGGCTGTTGCCACCATATCGGCGTGGCGCTGGAACGCGGACGCTTCATTCATGCCATGCGTGGCATCGGCACACAAATTTATAACCTCAACGATCCGACCTACGAGAAGCGGATTTCACGAATTTGGAGGGCTCACCCATGAGCTTTGGCGGAAGTAGCAAACAGACCACCGCAGACACCGAAATCGGCGGGATGGAAAATGATGAAATCAGCACCGCGCAAGAAGCGGTACCGGTTCCCTACATGGCCGGAGAGCGCAAGTGTGCCGCGCACTGGATATCCAACATCTACAATCAGAAAACCGTAGAGGTCAAAGTCGACAGCGGTAAAAAAGGCGGCAGTGGTAAGAAGGGTGGCGCGGCGGGCACAGGTGCTTATGATTATTATGGCAGTCTTGGAGCCGCTATCTGCTGCGGACAGGTTGATGAGCTGGTCGCCATCATTGTAGACACCAAACAGGTCTGGGCGCTCGGCAATGTCACCCGCCCAATAGACAACGCACCGTATCGCGGAACCGTCGCCGGCAAAGGTGAATTCATCTTCTACTGGGGCACCGAAGAACAGGAACTGGAAGCCGATTCCATTTTACAGGCGGGCATCAACAATCTCGGCGAACAGCATCCGGACTACAAAGGCATCGCCTTCATTGAACTGCGCGACTTCCTCTTCGGGCGCGAAAAAGTATCGGCTCCGAATGTCGAAATCGTCGTCAAACGTAAACCGACTCAGACGCTGGTTTCAGGTACACCCTCCGCACTGGACGATGGACAGGCGAACCTGATCTGCTGCGCCGCTGAATTGATGACCAATCATCGCTTCGGTCTCAACCTGCCGGTCGGTTCGTTCAAGCAATCATCCTTTCAGGCCGTCGCCCAGGCGCTCTATACCCAGCGCGATCTGTCCTATGGATCTCCACTGATCACCAGTCAGGATTCCATGCGCGCCTTCCTGTCCGATATCGGCCTGATGACCGACACGTTTTTCATCTGGGACAAATCCGCCGCGCTGATTGATGCCGGATACTGGCCGCACGGCGAAACTATCGATCTTGAAACCCTGCCGTGCATCACCGCCAATGATCTAACCGATCCGCCTGACTTGGACGCCGAAAGCTGGACGGGGATGGAAACCGGCTGGTCGGTCAGTTTCTTCGACCGCGACCGGGTCTATAAAGAATCGTCCGAAAAGTACGACGACCTCAGTTTGCTCGAAATCACCGGAGAAGCCAACCGCGCCACACTCAACCGCCCCTTCATCACCCGGCGCGAACAAGCCAAGGCCCACGCCGCTGAATGGGGTAAATCCCGCGCACTGCCAGCGCTTGCCGGAAAAATCAGCGTTCGCAAAACCCGCGCCGCCGCGCTCAGTGTCGGCTCTCTGTTCCGGCTCGACATTGATGCCGAACCGGGCGGAGCCGAACTCATACAGGTTTTCAGAGTCTTGGAAGCCAGCCGCCCGAAGACCGGCTCCGTCGATCTGACCATTGAAGCCGAAACCAACCTGATTCCGGTAGCCTACACTCCCGTCATTCCCGGTACCGGCGATGGCGGTGGAGGAATTGACCAGCCGGAAGCGCTCATCTACGTCCGCCCGGTCGAACTTCCCCCCAGACTATCCAACAAAGACTATGGGATTGCCGTGCTGGCACAGCGGCAAGACAGCATGACCGTTGGCTACCAGCTTCTTTACGACGACACCACCGACGGCGACTTCCCAGCCCTTGGCAGTCAGCGCACCTTCGGCGTACGCTGTGCGCTCGATGCCGCCTTTTCCGCCATAGCCAAAAGCGCCGACGATCCGGCCTACAATCCCGCCGTGGACGCGCCGGTTCTCAACGTCGCCACCGCCAACGATATTGACCTGCTCAACCTTGCCGACGATCTCGGCCCGATTGCCGCTCGCAATGACCAATTGCTGCTCTTCGTGATGGAAATTGAAAACGCCGGTGAGCGGACAGGCCAGATCAAGCTCGACGCGGACGGCTTCCCGATGCTCGAAATCATGTCGCTCTCAGCCATGACGGTACCGGCGGCTGGTAAACGCCAGATTGAAGCCCTGCGCGGACGCTTTGGCACCATGCAGCGGGCATTCAGTTCAGGGGCCGAAGCATGGCTGATGTACAAAGACGCCATGAAAATCTACACGCACAAAGATTTCCCGACCGCCGCCGCGGACCAGGCGCACTGCTACTTTAAAACCGAACCCTACAACGCCTTCCTCAGCCGCGATATTTCCGAAGACGGAACAGTCGATTTCCTGTTTCCAACCAACCGCCTCTTCGCGCCAAAAATCACCCTCACCGCCTCACCGGCCAGCGGCTTTGTCGGAGCCGCTCTCAGCGTCGAAGGATCAATCACCGACCAAGATGGCGACCTGACATTCTGGTCGCTCAGCTACCGCAACGTCGGAGCTGGCGTACAGGATGAAATCAACATCGCCGGCGGGCCGATTGAAGCCACCAATCTATACGAATTCAAAGTGCCTGTGCGCTTTGTGGAGGCGGGCACCTATCAGATCATCATCCGCGCCAAAGACAACACCACCTTCAGCGACAGCTTTGTCGAGGCGTCCTTTCAGACTGCCATTGCCGCCGTCGGCGACGGAAACCCGCCAGCCGCACCCACCACGCTCGAAACCACCACCGGCTTCATGATGATCTGGCTGGAATGGACAAACCCAGCCGATGAGGATTTGGACTACATCGAAATATGGGAATCCGCCACAAACAATCTGACTACGGCCGTAAAAATTGCCGAAACTGGCGCGGCCTTCTTTTCACATAACGTCAGCACTGCGGCCAACCACTACTACTGGATCAGGGCAGTCGATACGTCCGGCAACGTCGGGCCATACAACGCCGGTCAATACGCGGGCACACTCGGCAACGCGAATATCCTCATCACCGGCGACAACGTCGGACAAAACCAGATCATCGCCTATGCCGCCAATATCGCCAATGCCGTCATCACCGACGCGAAGATTGCCAGCCTATCCGCCGCAAAACTAACCGCCGGAACCATCGGAGCGCATACGCTGATCATGAATGGGGCGAGCTCGATTCTGCGCAGTTCCGCGCTATCAGATCCGCAAGACCAAAACTCAGACCCACTTTGGAGCATTAATGGTTCAGGAATGGCAAAATTCCTAAATCTGCTGGTTAGCGGAAAAATAGCCGCTGGCGGATCGGTTGAATCAGAAGACTACGAAGAAGTGGATGGTCTTCCGGTAAGCGGTTTTAAACTGGGAGGAGACGGCATAATCCGGGCTAAAGCAATACAGCTTTATGGCGACGTTCCTGATCCAGTCGTATTTTACGGAGTAACGGAACTGGTTACGGGAAACGCTTACAATTTTATTACATCCATTAGTATAACCATATCGGCGTCTGCCGGATGTACAGCCTATTACCGCACGGACGGACTAAGTCCTTCAGGACAGGTTTCCGAACTGGTTCCTGTCGGCGGAGTTATTACGCTAACAAATAACGCCATGCTGCGCGTAAAGGCATTTGAAACCACCACCAGCCGGTCAAGTGCGTTGATCAGCATGCAGTTTACAAAACGTGACATCACTATGGAGTGGACATCTGGAACAGGTGGAAGTTTTGCCCGGCTTCCAAGTGTTGGAGCACTTAACTCGGCAACGCTGTATTTCCAGAGTATTTTTGGAAATTTAAATCCGTTTTATTCTTCGAGCCGCCCTCCAAATGCTTCATCGCATTGGACTACGTGGGAATCGACCACATTACACCCAGACTGGACAGAAGTGGATTTTCCAAGCGATCCATCCAATAACTACGCACCTTATACCTACGCAATTTTCAGATATTCACTGAGTCCATCGATGAATCCTGTCGTAAAAAGCTGGGGAGTAGCCAATGGATCAAACGATCTGGTTGTAACCTACTAAGCAAAAAGTTGACACCACCGCAAATACAGAAGGAATGACATGGTCACAAAACGACTTAAAGAAATAACGACCGCAGCGGGAATTGCGGGCACCGAAAAGCTCGTGGCAATTTCTGATCCAGCGGGCAGCGGGCAGGAAGTGCTCATCCCGCTCTCCGATCTACTCACCCTCATCCGCCTTCCGCCGGACGCCAACTTCCGCTTCAAAAACGCGGGCACCTTCCAAATCCTCAACACCAGCACCGGAAACTTCCACTCGCTCTGGCTGGAAAACGATACCAACGGCAAGCCGGTCTTGCAGTGGTCAGAAACCGGAGAAGTATAATGAAAACACTCGTTATCGGTCTCCTATCTTCCGTCATTCTATTCTCCGCGCTATCCGTTTCCGCCACATGGACAAATTCAGCGTCGCCGACCGGAGCGGTTTATACTGTGACAGCCGACAGCTCCGGACGGCTCATTAGTCCACCCAACTTTTGGACAATAAACAACATCCCTACCGGGACTCCTCTATATTATGAATCCGATCCAGCATGGCACAACGGAACCGGTGCATTATGGAATGCGATTAGCGGTGCGACGGACACGAACGCACTGCAAATATCCGTTTTCACGGCCTACACGAACGCGCTTAACCAATCCATTACGGATTTGCAAGAAGACAAGCTCGACACGGCTGTTTTCACTCAGGTTTCTGAACAGGTAACCGCCGTAGTTACGCAGATGGTCAGTCAGATTAC
>CAZSSI010000025.1:0-2673 GCA_964609345.1 uncultured Verrucomicrobiota bacterium
TCTCGCACATCAAAGAAGGCGTCATGCTGGCGAAAAAATACAAACTGCCGCAGGTTATCATCGACGCCATCGAGCAGCATCAGGGCACCAGTCTGGTGTCGGTGTTCTACCAGCGCGCCAAAACCCGCGCCGCCGGACAACCGGCAATCAACGACGAAGATTTCCGCTACGAAGGTCCGCGACCGCAGACCCGCGAAATGGCCATCTTGATGCTGGCCGACAGTTGCGAAGCCGCATCGCGCTCGCTTGAAAAACCGACGCCGGTTCGCGTCACCAATCTCATCGGCGACATTTTCGACGCCCGCCTGCGCGACGGTCAGCTCGACGAATGCAACCTCACGCTCGCTGAGCTCAATAAAATCAAACAGTCCTTTGTCTTCTCGCTCACCAATATGCTCCACGGTCGCGTCGCCTACCCTAAAGATGAAAACCGTTCTAATAAACCGGCAGAAACGCCGGCTCAGCCTTCCGGCAATCCGCCGGCTGACCGCTAAACTAGCCGCCGCGCTGGCCGCCGCTGATCCGGATACCGTCTGGCAGGAAGTCACGCTTCTGCTGACGGACGACTCCGGCATTACGCAGTACAACCGCGAATTTTTCGGCAAAGACCACGCCACCGATGTCATCAGCTTCCGCAGCGAACCGGTTCCCGGCGAAGACGGTGTCACCGGCGATCTGATCGTCAACGTCGAACGCGCCGTACAGGAAGGCCCGAACCACGACGGCATCAACGCCGAACTGGCACTCTACATCGCCCACGGCTTCAACCATCTTTCCGGCGCCGACGACGACACGCCCGCCAAACGCGCTGCCATGCGCCGCACGGAAATGCGGCGGCTTGCGGAGTTGCAACCGGAAATTAAAAATCTGATAGTTGGCTGACATGAACGAAATCAACTTCAACCACCTCGCAGGCAGTATCGCCGCGCTCTTTCTGGCCGGACTGTGGGCGGTACTTTTTGCCGCTTTCCGCGAAACCGGCAACGCTGGTATCAGCCGCCTCGCCGAAAAAAGACCGCAGGCCAAGGCGGTTCTTGAAAGCTGGGCCGGGCGCTGGAACCTGTTGCGTACCACGCTGCGCTTCTGCCTCACGCTCTGCGAAATCACCGCCATCTACTTCGCCTTCCACACCTTCAACCTGTCGCTGGCCGTCGAATGGATCGGGCTGATGCTGGTCATGACGCCGCTCTACCTGATCTTCATCCGCGTCATTCCCTTCGTGCTGGCCGAAAGCTACGCCGACCGTCTTTCCCTCTTTTTCCTTCCGGCGGTCATCGGCCTGACCCGCGTCCTTTGGCCGCTGGTCTGGCCGATCTACGCGCTGGAACGCGGCCTTCTCGCCCGCGCCCTTTCCTCCGCCGACGAAGACGACAGCCCCACGCCGGAAGAAGAAATTATGACGCTGGTTGACCAGGCCGACTCCGAAGAGCTGGAAGAAGAAGAGCGTGAACTCATTCGCAGTGTCTTTGAATTCGGCGACACCGTCGTCCGCGAAATCATGACGCCGCGCGTCAATATCGAAGGGCTGCGCACCGGCAGTACCGTCGCCGAGTGCGTCGAAAAAGTACAGCGCTCGTCCCATTCCCGCTTTCCGGTTTACGACGAAACCATCGACAACATTGCCGGCGTCGTACACGTCAAAGACCTGCTGCGCCTCTTTGCCAGCGGCGAAGAATCCCGTTCGGTCAGCGACATCGTCAAAAAACTCAGCGCCGTTCCGGAAACCATGCCGATCAACGACCTCCTGCGCCAGATGCGCGAACAGCATTTTCACATGGCGCTCGTCGTCGACGAATACGGCGGCACCGCCGGTATCGTCTGCATGGAAGACATCATCGAAGAACTCATCGGGGAAATCCGCGACGAATACGACCTCGCCGAAAAAGACATTCTGAAATGTTCCGACGGAACCGCGCTGGTCAAAGCCAGCCTCGCTGTCGCCGACCTCAATGAAGAACTCGGACTGAGCATTCCGGAGAGCGACGAATACGACTCCATCGGCGGCTACGTACTCAATGAACTCGGCAGTATTCCGCCCACCGGAACCAAAGTCGCCGCGCCCGGACTCGAAATCACCGTCCAGAACGCCACACCGCGCCGCATCCACACCCTGCTACTCACACCGGTTCCGGAAAAGGAATAGCATGTTCATTCAACAGGCGCTCACCGATCCGTTTCTCTACTTCGGCTGGATTACCTTCGTGGTGTTTTCCATCTGCTGTCACGAATATGCCCACGCCGCCACCGCGCTACGCTTCGGCGACGACACCGCCGCGCGCAACGGACACCTGACGCTGAATCCGCTGGTGCAGATGGGAATCCAATCGCTGATTATGCTGGCGCTCTTCGGCCTCGCCTGGGGCGCTGTTCCGGTTAATCCGGTCGCGGTGCGCAGCGCGCCCAAACGGGCGCTGATCGCTTTGTCCGGCCCGCTGATGAATCTTCTTCTCTGTCTGATCTTTTCACTTCTATCCGTTATTGCCAAAGCTGCTGGCAATCCCAATGCCGTGCACTTCCTGCTCATCGGCGGCGCGGTCAACGGCATGCTCTTCGTTTTCAACATCCTGCCGGTACCGATACTCGACGGCTTTGCCGTCATCGCCGCCTTTCATCCCGCATTCGACCGGTTCGCGCAGAAACACGCCACCGCCATCTTCCTGATCTTCCTCCTGC
>CAZSSI010000025.1:2773-12883 GCA_964609345.1 uncultured Verrucomicrobiota bacterium
TTCGACCGGTTCGCGCAGAAACACGCCACCGCCATCTTCCTGATCTTCCTCCTGCTGCTATGGAACTCGCCGCTCGGCACCATCATCTTCTCCGCTGGCTACGCTCTCGAAGGCTTCTTCGTCGCCTTCTTTCACAGCTTCGCCACACTGATCTTCTGACCGCAAAGACACGAAGAAGAAATGCTATTCTCTCTGTTCTTCTTCGTCTTTGTTCTATCCGGCGAAAGAGCTTTGCGTATAAAATGCGGACCGCAGAAAAAGACGGAAAGGATTTCAGCGCTATGCGAATCAAACGGATTGCGGCAGCCGTTGCCGTCATGACAACTACCGGAACCGGTCAGGCGGTCGATCTGCTGACGGCGTACCAGCAAGCCGCGAAGTCGAGTCCGCTGGTGATGCAGGCTCAAGCCCGGTTGCAGGCGGAGCAGTCCGGTAAAGATATCGCCCGTTCCGCGCTGGCTCCCCGGCTGACCGCAGAAGGTTCCGTCAGCCAGAACAATCTCGATCTCACCGGTTTCGGCCCGGCGCCGATCAAGGAAGAATATAATCCCGCCAGTTACAGCGTGACGCTGACGCAGCCGCTGATTAACGGCGCGGCGTGGTCGACGTTTCAGGCGGCGCGCTCCAAAGCGCAGAGTTATGAAGCGGGCCTGCTGGCCGTTAAGCAGGATTTGATTTTGCAAACCGCCGATGCCTATTTCGCCGTTCTGCGCGCCGAAGCGCTGGAGCGTACTGCGCTCAGCCAGCAAACTCTCTTACAAAAAATCAGCGAGCGGGCCGAAGGCGAACGGCGCGCCGGTACCGGCGATATGATTGCCGTCGAAGAAGCCCGCGCCCGGCTCGACGGCGCGCAGGCGGAATTGCTCGGTGCCCGCAACGGCGTACAGCTGGTGCGGCGTGTACTGGAACGGCTAACGCATCAGCCGGTCGCTGGAGCGCTGACCGATCTTGAAACGCTGGAGCCGCAAGGGCCGGTTCCGGCCCGCATGGAAGAGTGGGTGAAGTCGGCGGAAATCAGTCAGCCGGTACTGGAGCAGGCGCGGCAGGAATTGCAGGCGAGCCGGTACATGATTTCGGCGGCGGCCCGCGGCAACTGGCCGGTGATTTCGCTGAACGCGCAATATAACCACGCGGACAGTTCGTTCCTGCCAGCCGCCGACCGCCGCGAAAGTCTGGTCGGCGTCAGCGCGATATGGCCGCTGTTTGAAGGCGGACGAACCCACGCTTCCAAGGCGCGGGCCGAAGCGCTGGCGCGGGTCAGTCAGTACGGACTCGAAGCGCTGGCGGATAATGTGCGGCTGGATACGCAGCGGGCTTTTCTGAATCTGGAAAACAGCGTGGCGCAACTCAATGCGGCAAAGCGTGCGCTTGATTCCGCCGAGACGGCGCTGAAGGCGACGCAAAAAGGTTATGAGATCGGCAGCCGCTCGGCGGTCGATGTGCTCGACAGCGCGCGGCGGAAAGCGAATGCCGAGTCCGACTATTACACGGCGCTCTACAGCCAAATTCTGGCGCGCCTCCAGCTCAAGGCTTCCGCCGGAGTGCTGAGCGAAAAAGATGTGGATGCAATCAACCAACTGCTGACGTTGAAACCGGGAGTATGACGATGGATATGAAAAAAAATCTGCTGAAGGCGGTTCCCGCTCTGCTGATTCTCGCGCTGGTTGCGGGCATTCTGGTTTTCATACACGAACGCGCAAAGAAATCCCGGATCACGCTCTACGGTAACGTGGACATCCGTCAGATCCGCGCGGCGTTCTACAGCACCGGCCGCATCCAGCAGATGCTCGTCCGTGAAGGCGACTCCGTAACCAACGGACAGCTTCTCGCCGAACTGGACGCGACCCGTTATGAAGCGGCGGCGGCGAAGGCGGAAGCGCAGGTCGCGATGCAGCAGCAGGTCGTGGCGCGCATGCTGGCCGGAAGCCGTCCGGAAGAAATTATCGAAGCGCAGGCGAAAGTCCGGTCGGCGGCTTCCGCGCTGAACGACGCTGCACAAAAGCAGGTTCGGGCGCAGGCGCTGGCGAAAGATGAATATGTTTCGCAGCAGCAGCTGGATAACGCGCAGACCGCCGCCGAACTGGCGCGCGCCAATCTGGAAGCCGTTCAGCAGTCCGCCGCCATCGTACTGCAAGGTCCGCGCAAAGAAGATATCGCGGCGGCGCAGGCTCAGCTCAACATTTATGAAGCGTCGCTGAAACTCGCCCGGCAGGAACTGGCCGACAGCAAACTCTACGCGCCCGCCGACGGCATCGTTCAAAGCCGCATTCTCGAACCGGGCGATATGGCTTCGCCGCAAAGCCCGGTTTATACGCTGGCGCTGAACAATCCGGTCTGGGTGCGCGCTTATGTGCCGGAGCCGGATCTCGGAAAAATTTCCGCCGGTCTGGCCGCCAAAGTGACGACCGACAGTTTTCCGGGGAAAGTTTACGAAGGCTGGGTCGGTTATATTTCGCCGTCGTCGGAGTTCACGCCGAAGCAGGTGGAAACGACCGACCTGCGCACACGGCTGGTTTATCAGGTGCGGATTTATGTAAACAATCCGCAGAACGAATTGCGGCTCGGCATGCCGGCCACCGTGCAGATCATGACCGGTGCCGCACCGAGGAAATAGCCATGCCGGTTCCGCCTGATAGTTCAAACGTCCTCGAACTCAGCGGCGTTTCGAAACGGTTTGCGTCCACCTCCGTGCTGAACGACGTCAGCCTGAGTGTCCGCAAAGGAACCGTCACCGGACTGATCGGGCCGGACGGTGCGGGCAAAACCACGTTGATGCGGTTGATCGCCGGACTGCTGGTTCCGGATAGCGGGAAAATTTCCGTACTCGGCATTGATGCGGTCAGCGACCCGCTGAAAGTTCAGCATGTCATCGGCTACATGCCGCAGCGCTTCGGCCTGTACGAAGATTTGACCGTTCAGGAAAATCTCAATCTCTACGCCGATCTGCAAGGCCTGCCGGATGCAGAGCGCCCTGCCCGCTATGCCGAGCTGACAAAAATGACTGGGCTCGCACCGTTCACTAAACGGCTGGCGGGTAAACTGTCGGGCGGCATGAAACAAAAACTGGGACTGGCCTGCGTGCTGGTGAAGCCGCCGCAACTTCTTGTGCTGGACGAACCGACCGTCGGTGTCGATCCGGTGTCACGCCGCGAACTGTGGTCCATCGTCAACCGACTGGTGGAACAGGAAAATATGACGGCACTTTTGAGTACGGCATATCTGGACGAAGCGGAGCGTTGCAACGAAATCATCCTGTTGCACAAAGGCGAATTGCTCGGCCAGGGTTCGCCAGCGGAATTCAGTCGGCAGGTTGAAGGGCTTAGTTTTCAAGCGACACATCCCGGCATGAACAAGCGGTCGTTGCAAGGTCGACTCGCCCGTTCGCCCGGTGTGATCGACGCCACCATCCAGCGCACCGGCGTACGGATTGTCATGAAAAATAAAATGCCGCCGGACGGCGCCAGTCTGCCGGACGGAATAAAAATCGAGCCTGTTCCGCCGCGCTTTGAAGACAGCTTCATCAGTCTGCTCCGCGACAAAGACGGGCATACTGCGCCGCCGGAAGTTCAGTCCGGTCGCGCCGCGCTCTCCGGCGGCGATGTAATTACCGTCGATAACGTGACGCGCTGTTTCGGTTCGTTCTGCGCCGTGCGCGGCGTCAGTTTTTCCGTCAAAGAAGGTGAAGTGTTCGGCCTGCTCGGCGCCAACGGCGCCGGGAAATCGACAACGTTCCGGATGCTGTGCGGCCTGCTTCCGGTAACCGACGGGAAAGTGAGCGTCGCCGGTCTCGACCTGCGCCACGCGCCAGCTAAAGCCCGCGCGCAAATCGGATACATGGCGCAAAAGTTTTCGCTCTACGGAGATTTATCCGTGCAGGAAAACCTGCGCTTCTTCAGCAGTGCATATGGATTGAGCGGCGGCGAGCAGCGTACGCGGATCGATTGGGCTTTGCAGGAATTCGAGCTGAAGAAATATGCGGCGAGCACCAGCCGCGATCTGCCGCTCGGCTTTAAACAACGGCTGGCGCTGGCGGCGGCACTGATGCACCGACCGAAAATTCTTTTCCTCGACGAGCCGACGTCGGGCGTTGATCCGCTGGCGCGGCGCGAATTCTGGCACCGCATCGCCGCGCTCGCCGACGAAGGCGTCACCGTGCTGGTCACGACCCATTTCATGGAAGAGGCGGAATACTGCGACCGGCTGGTCATCATGGCGGAGGGCGATATTCTTGCCGAAGGCACGCCGGACGACATGCGCGCCCGCGTCCAGTCGGATCGTCTGCCCGATCCGACGATGGAAGATGCGTTCATTCATCTGATCGAAGAACATGAAGCGGCAAGGAGCGCCAATGCGGTTGTTTAAGCACAGCGCGGCACGGATGCGGATGCGCGGAATGCTTCGTAAAGAAGCGCTGCAAATCATCCGTGATCCGTCGAGCATCGCCATTGCTTTCGTTCTTCCGGTCGTCCTGTTGTTTATTTTCGGCTACGGAATTTCGCTGGATGCCAAGCATGTTCCGATTGCCGTCGTCGTCGAAAGTCAGTCGGCTGAAGCGTCTGCTTTCGCTGCGTCGTTCGAACAGTCGGACTATTTTTCTCCGCAGCGGTTCGGAACGATCCAGGAAGCGGAAGTGGCGCTGATTCATCACGCCGTGAACGGCATCGTCTGGCTGCGCAGCGATTTTGAATCCAAACTTTTGTCCGGCGCAGACGCGCCGATCGGCGTACTTGTCAACGGCGTCGATGCAAACACGGCGCATATCATCGAAGGCTACGTTAACGGCGTCTGGGCTTCGTGGCTCCAGCAGCGCGCCATGGCGCACGCCGAACAATTGAATATTCCCGTCCGGCTTGAGCAGCGCGTCTGGTTTAATGCCGAAATGCGCAGTCGCAATTTTCTGATTCCCGGACTGATCGCGGTGATCATGACGCTGATCGGCGCACTGCTGACTGCGATGGTTGTCGCCCGCGAATGGGAGCGCGGCACGATGGAAGCGCTGATGGTTACGCCGGTGACCGTAAAGGAAATCCTGCTCGGAAAATTATTGCCGTATTTCATCCTCGGTATCGGCAGCCTGACGCTTTCCATCGGCATGGCCGTTTGGCTGTTCGGCGTTCCGCTACGCGGCTCACTGATAATTCTTTTTCTAACTTCATCGCTGTTCCTGATCGCCGCGCTCGGCATGGGTCTGACGATTTCAACTGCGGCCCGCAACCAGTTTGTCGCCGGACAGATCGCCATCATCTCAACGTTTCTTCCAGCGTTCATGCTGTCGGGATTTATTTTCGACATCAACAGCATGCCGCAAGCAATCCAGCTGGTCACCCACTTGCTGCCAGCGCGCTATTACGTCTCGATTCTTCAAACCGTTTTCCTCGCCGGTAATATCTGGAACGTCATTCTCCTCAATTCACTGGCACTGATTCTGTTCGGCGCTTTCTTTCTAGGGCTGGCCCGCCGGCGCATGGTCAAACGGCTAGATTAAAATTTATGTGGACTCATCTCAAAGCATTAGTTGTCAAAGAGCTGCTGGCGCTGCTGAAAGACAAAAAGAGCCGACTGGTGCTTATTGCGCCGCCGCTGATTCAGCTTTTCATTTTCAGCTATGCCGCCACCTTCGATCTCAACCACGTAAAGTACGCCGTACTCAATGAAGACAGCGGCGCGGCTTCGCGCGAACTGCTCGCACATTTTGAAGGCTCCGGCACGTTTGAATGCGTCGCTCAACTCAGTAGCGACACACAAATCGAACCGGCCATCGACAACAAAAAGGCTCTGCTGGTTGTACGCTTTCCATCTGACTTCAGCCGTAATATGGAATCGGGACGGCCCGCCGCCGTGCAGATTAATGTCGATGGACGAAACTCCAACAGCGCCATGCTCGTACTGAACTATGTGCAATCGATCATTTCGGCCTTTAACACGTCGTGGATTAAAGAACACGGCGGGCGGGCGCCGCCCGTAAATCTGGTTATCCGTCCGTGGTACAACCCGAATCTGGTCAGCCGCTGGTTTATTGTGCCCGGCATCGTCGGTCTGCTGACCTTACTCGTTACGCTGCTCATTACCGCACTCTCCGTAGCGCGGGAACGAGAAGCCGGAACATTCGATCAACTGCTGGTCACGCCGCTACGCCCCTTGGAAATTCTACTCGGCAAAGCGATTCCAGGGGTAATCCTTGGATTTGTAGAAGCGACTGCCATTATGCTCGTGATTGTTGTGTGGTTCAAAGTTCCGCTGCTTGGAAGCATCCCGGCACTTTATCTCGGCCTCTTTCTTTTCCTGCTCTCTGCCATCGGTGTAGGCCTGATGATTTCGTCGCTGGCCGTCACCCAGCAGCAAGGACTGCTGGGAGCCTTTCTCTTTCTAGTGCCAGCCATCAACCTTTCCGGATTCTCAACACCGATCGCCAACATGCCGGAATATCTTCAGATACTGACATATCTTAATCCGTTGCGTTATTTCATCGTCATTTTGCGAAGTATTTTTCTGGAAGGCGCAACCGCGAGCCTGCTCTGGTCTCAGTACTGGCCGATGGCTCTCATCGGATGCGTCTGCCTTTTCTCGGCGGCGCACCTTTTCCGCCGCCGCATGTATTAAGTCCACCAGCCCGTTTAAGGCTAAAAACCAGTTGAAAATAAGGGGTTTGCCCATAAACAGATATTTGTTGTCGCGCTTGACATTTCCAGCATATCCAGCAACATCTAGGCATCTTTTAAACCTCTTTCCTATACGGTCTTGCCGGGCGTGTGTCCGTGCCGTTTAGAAAATGGGTTGTTGGAGTTGGATATTTAGTGAGGTGTATCATGAAGTGGATGAATAGTGTTTTATCCGTTACCGTTCTTTCCTTGTGTGTAGTTGCTACCGGTTGCCGCTCGCCCAAAGTGCCGTTAACCCCCACACAGCAGGGCGCTGTCGCTGGTGGTGCAGCTGGTGCAGCAGTCGGCGCCGTCTGGGCACATAATGCTATCAATGGCTCCCTGACCTCCTGGGAAGGTGCCGGATACGGTGCCGTGGCCGGTGCTGCTGGCGGCGCTCTTATTGGCGACGCACTTGACGAATATGCAGGCGACAATGCCGCCGGCATGAAAGACAAAGAAGCTCAGATCAACGATCTTCAGCGTCAGCTCGCAGATGCTGAAGCAAAACTCCGCGGTCAGCCCGGCATGGAAAACGTGCAGGTCGAAGCCGTCAACGGCCAGATCCGCTTCACCATCCTGAACGAAGTTCTCTTTGAAGCCGGCAAGGCCGACCTCAAGGCCAGCAGCAAGACCACGCTCAACAGCGTACTGAACGTCATTTCTGCTGATTTCGCCGATCGCGATATCACCATTGAAGGCCACACGGACAGTGACCCGATTCAGAAATCGAAGTGGAAAGACAACTGGGAACTCTCCTACAACCGCAGCATGTCCGTTCTCTATTATCTGATGAACGAAAACCAGATTCCCGCAGAACGCCTCAAAGCGGTTGCCTGCGGTGATGCTCAGCCGGTTGTTCCGAACGACAGCTCTGCCAACAAACGCCTGAACCGCCGCGCGGTCATCGTTGTCATGCCTGCTAAGAACTCGATCGTTGTAGAAAAGAAATAAGTGCGGAATCGCACTGATCTGTTGTTCATGAAAGCCGCCGTTCCATTGCTGATTGCAGGAACGGCGGTTTCTTTTTTATTGTGCGGATGCGCCACATCCATCGAGACGCCGATCCGCAAGCCAATCCGCACCTCAGAACCTCAACCTCTGCGGGTGGCCGTCCTGCCTCCGCGCATCCATCCGGATATTGAGCCGGACAATCTCAAGCCGGAGAGTCCACTCTACAAACAGTTGATGGACGGGCGTGGCATGGTCGTCACCAGCGCCTCGGCATCAAAAGACATCGGACTTGAAATCGTCTCTACATTGACACAGGCCGGAACATACGAACGTATTTTCACTGTTGAAAACGAAGAAGAGGCCAAACAGCTCGGAGCCGACTCCTTGCTGACAGTTACCGTCTGGGACTACCGCACCGTTCAACTCGGCTCAAACAAAAAGTATCCCCTAATGGCCCTGTTCGGTCCGCTTCTGTCGCAGTACTGGATTCGCTGGCAGACTCTGGAAGCGCGGTTTGAATGGGATGTCCGACTCACTTCAATGACTGACGGCTCAACGCTCTACCATAAACGGCTTAAACGCGAATATACATCGTCCGTCAGATCGGCATCCGGTCGCCATTTCACCAACAAGATGCTCTCGTTCCTGCAGAACCGTGCAGCACCTGATTTCATCGGCGAGCTGTTTGACTTAGAAATGCCCGCGCCGCTGCCGAAGAAACAACTTCCGGATTCTGAAAAATCAATTCCCCTCGGTGCGGAGACGCGGGTCGAGAGCATCACGCAAGGCGTCGCCGAGCAGGTTGAAGGCGAGTACAAGGCCGAAGATGGCCAGCGTGACGAAGGTCATTTCCCACCAGACGCCCTGCCAGAGCCGCATACGGGCACTGTTAATCATCACACCCCATGACGGTTCGCTGACCACGCCGATACCAAGGAAGCTCATGAAGACTTCCGTGCTGACCGCCGCCGGAAAGCGCAAGGTGAAGGTGACGATGATGACATGAAAAACGTTCGGCAGAATATGGCGAAACAAAATGCGCGGCCAGCTTAGCCCAAGTGCTTTCGCCGCCATGACGTAAGCCTGCTCTTTGTGCTTAATCACTTCGCCGCGGATCAGGCGGCAAAGTCCGACCCAAGTCGTCAGTCCAATGCCGAGATAAATGCCGAGCAGTCCTTTCCCGACCACCATGGCGATGGCGAGAATAAAAAGAAGTCCCGGCATGGAAGCGACGGTTGAATAAAGCCAAACGACAAAGCTGTCCACCCGCCCGCCGAAATAGCCCGCGAGACAGCCGAAGAAAACACCGATCGGAATCGCGATGAGCGCGGTGACGATTCCAACTTTGTAGGCAATACGCGTTCCCTGAATCAGCCGCTGCATTACGTCGCGACCGAGAGCATCGGTGCCCATCCAATGACTGGAGGACGGCGGCTGATAGGCCTGATTCAGATCGGTCTTCTGGTAAAAAGCCGTCTGATCTTTCGCCTGATAGTAGCGATAGACCACTTCACCATAAATCGCCAGCACCGTATAAAAAACAACAACACCAAGACAAACCATCGCCAGACGGTTTTTCTTCAACCGCCGCCAGGCATCGCTCCAGAGCGAGCTGCCTCGCTCGGCAGTTCTCAGTTCAGAGTTATCAGTTGTCAGTTGGCTGCTCATCTAAAAATTCCAAAGCCGCTTCGCGGCACCTCATTCATCTTTCATAGTTCATCATTCATACTTCACTTGAGTTTCACCCGCGGATCAACCAGCGCATAGCAGATGTCGGTCAGGAGGTTGGCGATCACAAATATTATGGCGCCGACCAGCACGATGGCGCGCACCACATCAACGTCGGACGAATTGATCGCGTTGATGCCGAGATAGCCAAGACCGGGAATACCGAAAAAACTCTCCAGAAGCAGATTGCCGGTATAGAGGAACGGAATGGCGATGACCGTGTTGGTGATGATCGGGATCATCGCGTTTTTCAAAACGTGCTTGAACAGCACGCCGCTGCGACCAACTCCCTTGGCCATTGCAGTGCGGACATAGTCGCGGTGCGCTTCATCGAGCATGATCGTGCGGTAAAAGCGCAGCTCGGCGCCAAGTCCGCTGAAGACGCCGATCAGTACCGGCAGAAGCAGGTAGCGCGGACCCTCAAAACCCCAAACTGGAAACCAGCCGAGTTTGAAGCCGAGCAGATACTGTCCGCCAACAATCCAGACCAGATAGTTGACGCTCATCAGCGCGACAGAAAAGATGACGAAGAAACGGTCCACCCAGGTATCACGCCAAAAGGCGCAGAAGAGCGACAGCATAACCGCCGTAATCAGTCCGGCAAAAAAGATCGGTACAGCGAGCATCAGCGACGGGCCGATTCCATCAGACAGCAGTTTGGAAACGCGCTGATTGCTACTGCTCGAAACACCGAAATCAAGATGCGCGAGCTGGTTCAAATAAAATGTAAACTGCGAGTCGAACGGACTACTCATGATGCGGCGCAACTTGATGGAACGGATTTCGACCG
>CAZSSI010000026.1:0-9422 GCA_964609345.1 uncultured Verrucomicrobiota bacterium
TTTGGCTTCGGCTTCGTTCATCTGGGCGTAGGTGATGATGACCACCTTGTCGCCGACATATCCGAGGCGGGCGGCCGGGCCGTTCAGTTCGATGATGCCAGAACCGCGTTTGCCGGAAATGGTGTAGGTGACCAGTCGACTGCCGTTGTTCAGATTGACCACATGCACCTGTTCGCCAACCAGTATTCCGGCGGCGTCCAGCAAATCCTGGTCAACGGTGATGCTACCTTCGTAGTACAGTTCCGTACCGGTCAGCGTCGCCATGTGAATCTTGGATTTCAGCATTGTTATCGTCATTGTCTTGTCCCCTCGCCCTGTATTCAATCGGCCTAACAACATACACTGTTCCGGTCCGAATATCCAACTTGAAAACGGGGCACCATACGCACCTGCTCTCCGTTTTTCCAGCACCGTCTGCGTTTTTTGTGGGGCGGACACTCCTGTCTACCCATTGGATACTCGAATATTTTCATGAGTTTCAGATTTCACTTTTCAGATTTCATCTCTAGAATCCGCCCCTTATGAACCGAATACTTTTTAAAAAACAGCTTTCCGGCGAGGTGTTCCAGATGCGCATCGAAGCACCGCTGATCGCCCGTGAACGGCGTGCCGGACAGTTTGTCATCCTTCAGCTTAACAGCCACTTCGGCGAGCGAATTCCGCTGACCATTGCCGATGCCGACCCCGTCGAGGGCTCGATCACCATTATCTTCCAGGCCGTCGGACGCACCACCCACCTGCTAGCGCTGAAAAACGTCGGCGACACGGTGGAACACCTTGTCGGCCCGCTCGGCCAGCCGACCCATATTGAAAAGTTCGGCCGCGTCGTTTGCGTCGGCGGCGGGATTGGCGTTGCGCCGCTCCACCCGATTGCGCAAGCCATGAAAGCCGCCGGAAACGAAGTGATCATTATCATGGGTGCCCGTAACAAGGATCTGCTGATTCTCGAAGATGAAATGCGTGCCATCGCCGACGAACTGATTATCTGCACCGACGACGGTTCTTATGGCCGCAAGGCGCTCGTTACCGCGCCGCTCAAAGAACTTTGCGAAGCCGACCCGAAACCGGCGCTGGCCGTCGCCATCGGCCCGCCGATTATGATGAAGTTCTGCGCCGAAACCACCCGGCCCTACGGCGTACACACGATGGTTTCGCTCAATACGATCATGGTGGACGGCACCGGTATGTGCGGCGGATGCCGCGTAACCGTCGGCAAGGAAACCAAATTTGTCTGTGTGGACGGCCCGGAATTCGACGGCCATCTGGTGGACTTCGACAACATGATCAGCCGACTGAAAGCCTACAAACCCCGCGAAGATGCCGACTACCACCGCTGCCACCTCGAAGAAGCAATCAAAGCGAAAGATGAAGGATGAACTATGAAAGATGAAAAAGGGTCTTCGACAGCTTTAATAAAAAGGCCAACGCCGACTGAGTTCCAATTTCATACTTCATCTTTCATAGCTCATATTTCGTCGCATAAAAAAGGTCTTCTATGAACCATCCCTCCCCAGAACAACTCGCCGAAGAAGCCCGCACCGCGCTGGCCGGATTGACTAAACCTCTTTCGCCGAAACAACGGCTGGCGATTCCGGCGCAGGAAATGCCCGCGCAGGATCCCGCCGTACGGCGCGGCAATATGCAGGAAGTCGCTTTGGGCTACTCCGAAGAACAGGCAAAACTCGAAGCCGAGCGCTGCCTGCAATGCCCGACCAAACCGTGTATCAAGGGTTGTCCGGTCGGTATTGAAATTCCCGCTTTCATCCAGAAAATCGCCGACGGCGACTATAAAGCCGCCATCGGCATCATCCGCGAAAGCAGTCTGCTTCCCGCCGTCTGCGGACGGGTCTGCCCGCAGGAAAGCCAGTGCCAGGAACCTTGCATGGTCGGCAAAGCCCTTAAGTCGATTGATAAAGCCGTCTCCATTGGCCGTCTGGAGCGTTTTGTGGCCGACTGGGAACGCGAGAGCGGCCTAATGCGTCCGGCCGCTGTAAAGCCCGCCACTGGCAAAAAAGTCGGCATCATCGGCAGCGGCCCCGCCAGTATCACCGTCGCCGCCGACGTCCGCCGCGCAGGCCACGAGGTTACCGTGTTTGAAGCGTTCCACCGCCCCGGCGGCGTACTCCTTTACGGCATTCCGGAATTCCGCCTGCCGAAAGCCATCGTCGATCAGGAAATCAGCAGCCTCCAATCGATGGGCGTCGAAATTAAAACTGACTTTGTAATCGGCCGCACCCGCCGCCTGATGGATCTGCTCGATAAAGATGGCTACGACGCTCTCTTCATCGGCACCGGAGCCGGTTTGCCGAAGTTCATGAACATCGAAGGCGAAAACCTCGTCGGCGTCTTTTCTGCCAACGAATACCTGACCCGCGCCAATCTGATGAAGGGCTACGACGACCGCGCCGCCACGCCGATTTTTCCGTCGAAAAAAGTCGCCGTGCTCGGCGGCGGCAACGTCGCCATGGATGCCGCCCGCAGTGCCATCCGCCTCGGCGCGGAAGAAGTCCACTTGATCTACCGCCGCACTGAAGCCGAGATGCCCGCCCGCGTCGAAGAAGTCGCCCACGCCAAAGAAGAAGGCGTTATCTTCCACACTCTGCGCAATCCAAAACGTATTCTCGCCGACGAACGCGGCTGGGTGTCCGGCATGGAAGTTCTGAAATATGAACTCGGCGAACCCGACAGTTCTGGCCGCCGCCGCCCGGTCGAAATCAAAGGCAGTGAATTTGAAATGGACGTGGATACCGTCATCGTCGCCATCGGCAACGAATCTAATCCGCTGATCCGCCAAACCACGCCGGGCCTGCAAACCAGCAAATGGGGCACGCTGATTGTGGACGACACCGGCAAAACCTCGCTCGACCGCGTCTTCGCGGGCGGCGACATTGTTCTCGGCGCCGCCACCGTGATTCTCGCGATGGGCGAAGGCCGCCGCGCCGCCGCCGCCATTAACAAACTGCTGGCCGAATCATAATCCGGTTTGGAGTGCGGCGGGAAACGAAGTGCCACGCCGCTCTATACACGCACGATCGGAATATCGGGAAAAGCGGTGTCGCGCTGCGCTTGCCCCCGCACTCCAGATTGTGCACCTTATACTGTTATGAAGCTGAATGTTTTCCCGAACTTCGATGAACTGGTATTCCAATCTCTGGAACTTTTACGTCAGACACTTCCGAAGCTGAGAACAAATGACGGCATCATGCTGGCTGGCGGAAAAACTCCGCTCGAAATCTACCGCCGCGCCGCCGCTGAAAATCTCTCCACCGCCGGAAAACTTTTCCTGAGCGACGAACGCTACGTTCCCGTCACCGATCCGCAAAGCAACTACAGCAATATTGCCCATTTTTTCCCGGGCCTTCTAAAAATCAAAACGGAGCTACCGATTGAGGCCGCCGCACAGGATTTCCACAGCAACCTGAGCCGACTGAAAAGTATTCCTCTAGGACTGCTTGGCCTCGGCACAGACGGCCATACCGCTTCACTCTTCAACTTGCAAGATGCCGCGCTGCGCGACGAACGGCTGGCGATTCCGGTGGTTAAAACAGAAAAGCCCGACCGCATCAGCGTCACGCCGACGCTTCTGCACAAGATTGAAAAAATCATCATCCTCGCCACCGGCGCGGAGAAGAAATTAGTCATCCAGACCTTACTTGAAAAACCGGAAACGATTCCAGCGGGTGTTGCATTGGCCGATCATCCGCACGTCGAAATCTGGACAGACAAAAGTATCTGATACGAGATACGCGATTCGGGATTCGCGATAAAAACCTGCATTCTAATCTCCGACTCTCTCACCCCTCATCTTGCATCCTGAATCCTGTATCCCGCCGTGAAAACTCACAGCCGCAATAGTTCTGGCGGTAGAGGTCATATTCAGCGGTCAGTTCAATGCTACGCAGAAAACCGCCCTGCTTTTTAAAATCAATCGGCACGAAACGCGGAAACTGTGCGCCGATTTCAAAGATGATGCGCGAAACCTTGTGCGGACTCAGCGTGAGCGTTGTGGCGAACGCCGGAATGCCGAGCCGCTCAGCCATTTGACTGGTCCGTGCCAGACTGAACTCAAAACACTTCCGGCAGCGCGCTCCCTTTTCCGGTTCATTATCCAAACCTTGGATGTGCGCCAGCCATTCAGCGTGATCGTACTGGTCTTCTTCAATCACCAGATTCATCACCTTGGCCAGCTTACGAGCCGTTTCCAGCCGTTTAAAATATTCGGCTTCGGGATGGATATTGAAATTGCTGAAGTAGAGAACCACTTCATGTCCGTCGAGCACCAGTCGTTCCGCTGACGGCGCGGCACACGGCGCGCAGCAGGTATGCAGAAGAATTCTGCCCGTTATTGGATATTCGTTATTGGCTGTTGGTTTTCCCACAACGATCCTTTTCGTGTTTTTCGTGGCTAAATCTCTTCGATGTCTCCGCCGGTGTAGTCGGCATGGAACTGCTCAGAAAATTCCGCCAGCTTCCCGGCCTCAATCGCGCCGCGCAGACCGGCCATGAGTTCCTGATAATAATGCAGGTTGTGCTGGGTCAGCAGCATCGGGCCGAGCATTTCTTCGCAACGCAACAAGTGATGAATGTAGGCGCGGCTGTAGTTCCGGCAGGTGTAGCAGGTGCAATCGGCATCCAGCGGACGCGAATCGGCGGCGTGGCGGGCATTCATGAAGTTGAGCGTCCCGCGCCGTGTGAAAGCCTGCGCCGTGCGACCGGAGCGGGTCGGCAGTACGCAATCGAACATATCCACGCCGCGCAATACGGCGCCGACAAGGTCCGACGGCTTGCCGACGCCCATCAGGTAGCGCGGTCGGTCTTCCGGCAAATGCGGAATGGTGATTTCCAGAGTCTGGAACATCAGCTCCTGTCCTTCGCCGACGGCGAGACCGCCAATGGCGTAGCCGTCGAAGCCGATCTTCTTGAGTGCTTCCGCCGACTCGGCGCGCAGTTCGGGATAAACGCTACCTTGCACAATGCCGAAGAGGCCGTAACCATCGCGCCGCTTGAACGCATCTTTCGAGCGTTGCGCCCAGCGCATGGAAAGACGCATGGATTCGGCGGCGGTTTTTTCATCGGAAGGAAACGGAGTGCACTCATCGAACGCCATCGAAATATCGGCGTCGAGCAGATGCTGAATTTCAATCGAGCGTTCCGGCGACAACTCGTAACTGCTTCCATCCGTATGCGACTGGAACGTCACGCCTTTTTCGGTGATTTTCCGAAGCTTGGAAAGCGACATCACCTGAAACCCGCCGGAGTCGGTCAGGATCGGCTTGTCCCAGTTCATGAACTTATGCAGTCCGCCAAGCGACGCGACACGCTCCGCGCCGGGCCGCAGCATCAGGTGATAGGTGTTGCCGAGCAGAATCTGCGCGCCGGTATCAGCGACCTGCTCAGGGCGCATCCCTTTCACCGTGGCGGCCGTCCCGACCGGCATAAAAGCGGGCGTATCAATCCCGCCGTGCGCCGTCGTAATCTTCCCGCGCCGCGCCGCGCCGTCTTTATTAAACAGTTCAAACTTCATCATTCAGCATTCATCCTTTTGAGCAGGCAGGCATCGCCGTAAGAGTAGAAACGATAGTTCTGTTTTTTGGCATGTTCGTAGGCGGCGTGCATCCGGTCAAGCCCGGCGAAGGCGGAAACGAGCATGAAGAGTGTCGAGCGCGGCAGGTGGAAGTTGGTCAGTAGCAGATCTACCATTTTAAACTGATAACCCGGCGTGATAAAGATGTCGGTTTCACCGGCGAACGGATGAATGATTCCCGGCGTGGTTGACGCGCTTTCGAGCAGACGAAGCGACGTGGTTCCGACAGCGACGATCCGTCCTCCGGCCAGCCGTGTCGCATTGATTTTATCAACGATTGCCCGAGAAACGGTTCCCCACTCGGCGTGCATTTTATGGTCTTCGGTGTCGTCCACTTTGACCGGCAGAAAAGTTCCCGCCCCGACGTGCAACGTGACCGTTTCAAAGGCGACGCCGCGTTTTTCCAATGTACTAAAAAGTTCCGGAGTAAAATGAAGTCCGGCGGTCGGCGCGGCAACAGCGCCTTCTTCTTTGGCGAAAATGGTTTGGTAGTTTTCGTGGTCGCTGGCAGTTAATTCGTCGTCACATTTGCGCGGAATGTACGGCGGAAGTGGCATGCGCCCGTATTTTTCCAAACATTGGAAAAGTTGTTCTCCGCCGCAGTTGAAGCGCAGGAGGATTTCACCTCCATCTCGTTTTTCAACGACTTCGGCGAAGAAGTCGCCGGAAAAATCAATCCGGCTGCCGACTTTGAGCCGCTTGCCGGGTTTGGCGAAGGCAAACCATGCATTCTCACCGGCACGCATGTGCAGAGTGACTTCAATCTTTACCTCGCCGCGCAGGCCATCGAGCCGCGCCGGAATCACCTTGGTGTTGTTGCCGATCAGCAGGTCGCCCGGCAACAGCAGTTCCGGCAGGTCGCGGACAATTCGGTCGGCAAAGGCGTCGCCGGTCAGGTCGAGCAGGCGCGCAGAATCGCGCGGGCTGGCCGGGCGATCCGCGATAAAGCGTTGCGGCAGTTCAAAATCAAATAAGTCAACTTTCATGGGATTGGGATATGGAATAGCAGGAAGATTGGAATGATGGAATAAGGGAATGATGGAATATTGAGAACGCCCCTCCATCGGTATTCCAATATTCCACCATTCCATCATTCCTTTCTGGCCTCACCTGTTGTTATTATTCACCACCAAAACTGAAAACACACGATGACTACGACGAAACAACATTCCGCTTTTGTGAGCGAGATATTCAGCTCCGCGCAGGGCGAAGGGGTCAACATCGGCCGGCGCCAGCTTTTCGTGCGCTTTTGCGAGTGTCACCGCAACTGCCTTTACTGCGATACACCGGTCGAACGAACCGAATTTGTTTCGATTGAGCACGAGCCAGGTAGCGGAACGTTTGAGTCCGTTCCCAATCCGCTCACTCCGGAACAACTGACTGATCTGCTGGCCGGACTAAACCGTCCGGAATTCGCCCACGACGATTTGTTTATTACCGGTGGTGAACCATTGTTGCAGGCGGACTTTATGTCGGAGTTTCTGCCAGAAGCCCGCAAGCGGCTGAACCTGCCGGTACACCTCGAAACCAGCGGCGACCTGCCGGAAGAGTTCGCCAAAGTCGTTGAATGGATCGACTACGTTTTAATGGACATCAAACTTCCCAGCGTGACCGGCGAGCCGGAGGCGTGGGAAATGCACCGTGCGTTTCTGGACGTTATTGAGCGCGAAGAAATCGGCGCAACGATCAAGCTGGTCGTCAGCGCGGATTCCTCCGAACAGGACCTCAGCAAGTCAGCCAAATTGATTCATGCTTCCGGCTCACTGGCGGCTGTGGTTCTTCAGCCGATGACCGCCGCGTCGAAAACCGACCGCGTACCGACGGCCAAACAGGTGCTGGCGTGGCAGTCGCAAATGGCGGTCGCACTTGGACTCAGTGTCCGTGTGATTCCGCAGTGTCATAAGATGATGGGCCTTTTGTAGAATGGAATGGTGGAATAAAGGATTGATGGATTAATGGGAAAGAAAAAGGCAGTTGTATTGTTGAGCGGCGGACTGGATTCCGCGACGGTGCTGGCGATTGCCAAGGATCAGGGATACGACTGCTACACTCTTTCGTTCCGCTACGGCCAGCGTCACGCCGTTGAACTGGAATGCGCGGCGCAAGTTGCCAACATGCTGGGAGTCAAAGAACACCGCATTGTCACCATCGACCTCGGCGCGTTCGGTGGCTCGGCACTGACCGATCTGAACATCGCCGTGCCGCACCAGCCGGACAAGCCGGATGACATTCCGGTCACATATGTTCCGGCGCGCAACACCGTTTTCCTTTCCTACGCACTGGCATGGGCCGAAGTGCTCGGCAGTTTCGACATTTTCATCGGCGTCAATGCGCTCGACTACAGCGGCTATCCGGACTGTCGTCCGGAATTTATCACCGCCTATGAAAAGATGGCTAACCTCGCTACCAAGGCGGGCGTGACCGGTTCGGAAAAACTGACCGTCCACACGCCGCTGATTTATCTGACCAAGGCGCAGATCATTCAAAAGGGGCTGGAGCTGGGCGTGGACTACGGCGTAACGTCCAGCTGTTATGACCCGGCTCCGGACGGAAAAGCCTGCGGCACCTGCGATTCCTGCCGCCTGCGCCTCAAAGGATTCAAAGAAGCTGGCGGCGCTGATCCGCGCCGGTATGTATAAGGAGACCTGATATGCCTGAGATGGAAATTTATAAAACACTGCGCTTTGACGCGGCCCACCGTCTGACCGGCGTTCCGCCGACTCATAAATGCTCGGCCATGCACGGCCACGGCTTTGAGATTGAAGTTTACCTGCACGGCCCGGTTGATCTGAGAACCGGCTTCGTCATGGATTTCGGCGATCTGGCCAAGGTATGCGAACCGGTTATTAAACAGCTCGATCACGCCATCCTGAACGAGATTGAAGGACTGGAAAATCCGACCAGTGAGAATATGATCGTCTGGGTTTGGAAAAAATTGAAGCCGCAACTTCCCCTGCTCTCTAAAATCATTATCAAAGAAACCGAAACCTCCGGTTGCATTTACCGGGGAGAAAAGTAACCACACCGCCGCAGAATCTATTTTCCTGTTTCCGATCCCTTGAAAAACCAAACATAAAAAACCAACTGCAAGAACTGCAAAATGGTTTCATGAAGCGGACATGAGCAACAGAGGCATTCGAAACAATCAGCTGCGGATTGCGTACATGCAGACAGCCCCGGCAACGGCGGCGTTCAACGACTCCACGTTCCCAGACATTGGAATCGAAAGTCCCCTCGTCGCCCTCTGCTGAACGGCAGCAGAAACGCCGTGCGCCTCGTTACCGATCACCAGCACATTTTTCAGACCAAACTTCATTTCGCGCAGACTTTCTCCGCCGTGAATAACGGTGGAAATCAGGTCGTAGCCGGTTTCCCTCAAGGTTTGAAATACGGCTCCATCAGTTTTCCAGACATGAGCAAACGGCAGAGCGCCCATTGTCGCACGAACCGTTTTTGGATTAAACACCTCGACCGTGTCGCCGTGCAGAAATATGCCATCAAAACCGAACGCGACCGCCGAGCGGATCAATGTTCCGAGGTTGCCGGGATCGGTCAGTCCATCAACCAGCAAATAGTTTCCCTTCTCAGGATTGATCACCAGCGGTTCCTGTGTGTACTGCACCACACTGAGAATTCCCTGCGAAGTTTGACAGTCGGAAAGCTGCTCCATCACATCGTGTGCAATGCAATAGGTAGGGACGGCTGTCCCAGCCGTCCGTGGCGCGCTGAGGACAGCACGCCCTACCTTATCGGAAACCCATATTTCTCTGAGCCGATATTGCGGAAGAGCCGTGCCGTCGCTCAGCGCGCTGAGCGCACGAACACCTTCCATCACAAA
>CAZSSI010000026.1:9522-12845 GCA_964609345.1 uncultured Verrucomicrobiota bacterium
GAAGAGCCGTGCCGTCGCTCAGCGCGCTGAGCGCACGAACACCTTCCATCACAAAGGCGGAAGCTTCCTGCCGGTCTTTCTTGGAGCGTACCAGCCCGCGCACCGCCTTGAGTTTCGGGTTGTCCTTCGAAGTGATCGTCTGCATTAATTCCGCCTTTCATTCAGCAACTTAATTCCGCCCGCGCCGCGCTCCAGTTCCAGAAACTTCAATTCCGGACGGGACTTTACACCCAGTTTAAAAATATCAATCAAATGAAGCGTATCGGCTCCGGCGCGGTGCCACGCTTCACCCTGCACACCGAGATATTTCGAAAGCGGATCAAGCGCGTGACTTGTTGCCTGCGGGAACCACACCCGGAACAGCGGCAGCGTGTCGAGCACCGGCAACACCGGCGCAATGGCACCAGCGCGGTCGAATTCTGCTCGGAGAAATGCGACATCAAACGCCGCGTTGTGCGCCAGCAAAACACTGCCGTCGCAAAACGAAACAAACTCCGGACAAACTACCGAAAACGACGGTGCATCGGCTACCATTGCATCTGTAATTCCATTCACTTCCGTGGCCTGCGGACGAATCGGCATTCCCGGATTAATCATCCAGTTGGTGGTCGCCAGAATTTCGCCGTTACCGCGAAAGCGCACCGCGCCGATTTCAATCAGACGGTCATTCTTCGGACTGAAGCCGGTGGTTTCGGTGTCGAACGCCACGAAAACAATCTCCGCAACCGACGTTGAGGGCTCGGGAAGTCCGGCGAAAAGCGCTCCGGAGGCCAGAATGACCGCAATCAAAATCTGTGCTTTTACAAACATTGGAAACAAATCATAGTGCACGGCGATGAAATTGGCATCCGAAATTCAAACTCTTTTCCCGCAACTGCGCGTCAGCAGAAACGCCCTGCTCCGCGACTACACCACCTTCCGAGTTGGCGGCCCCTGCCCGCTGTTAATCGAAGGTGCTACCGCCGCGCAGCTCCCCGCCATCATTCAACTGCTCAACAAAACCGGTCAGCCGTTTCTCGTCATCGGTCAGGGCGCCAACCTCGTCGTTTCGGACAAAGGAATCGATCAGGCCGTCATCCGCTTCTGTTCAGAACTGCCGACCGTCACTGCGAACGGCAATCGTGTAACCGTTTCCGGCGACACCCTGCTCGACGATCTGGCGGTCTTCACCATCGAAAATGAATCCGGCGACCTCTCCTACTGCTCCGGTGTTCCCGGAACCGTCGGCGGCGGCATCGCCGGCAACGCCGGAGCCTTCGGACGGCAGATGGGCGACCACTTGATTTCCGCCGAAATCCTCGGACTGGACGGACACATACGAACCGTCGCAAAAGCGGATATGGAATTTGCCTACCGCCACTCGAAACTGAAAGAGACCGGCGAGATCGTTCTCTCTGCGACGTTTGAACTTCCGGCCGCGGAAAAAGAAATCATGCAGGCCGAGCGCGACCGGATTATGCAATTCCGGAAAGACCATCATCCCGACTGGCATCAAACGCCCTGCGCCGGAAGCGTATTCCGTAATATCGAGCCGACCTCCGCCGTCGAGCGGCGCAAAGCCGCCGGATTCTTTTTACAGGAAGCTGGTGCGCATCTGTTCCGCGTCGGCGGCGCGCGGCTCTACGAAAAACACGCCAACATCATCGTCGCCGACCCCGGTTGTACCGCGCAGGACGTCTGGGATCTTTCCGAAAAAATGGCGCGCGCCGTCAAAGACAAATTCGATATCACCCTCGTCCGCGAAGTCCGCTTCCTCGGAGAATTCTAAATTCAGGCAGACTTTTTCTTCAGATCGCCGAGTTCAATCGGATGGGCGCGACCTTCGACAACATCTTTGGTGATGCGGCAGTTGGTGATGTCTTTGCGCTGCGGCACTTCGTACATGACGTCGAGCATCAGGTGCTCAAGAATGGCGCGCAGTCCGCGGGCGCCGGTTTTGCGTTTGAGCGCCATTTTCGCCAGCGCCCGTAAAGCATCGTCGTCAAATTCCAGCTCCACGCCATCCATGGCGAGCAGTTTTTTGTACTGCTTGACCATCGAGTTTTTCGGCTGAGTGAGAATATGAACGAGGTCGTCTTCAGAAAGTTCCTGGAGCTGGACAACCAACGGCAGACGGCCGATAAATTCCGGAATCAGCCCGTACTTGAGCAGGTCTTCCGGCTCGACGTTCATCGTTTCCGGTTTCCAGTCTGCGGAAACCTGTTCATTGATCGCGCCGAAGCCGAGCACCTTTTTGTCGGTGCGTCGTTTGATGATGTCGTCGAGGCCGACGAATGCGCCGCCGCAGATGAAGAGAATGTTGCTCGTGTTGAGCTTGATGTATTCCTCCTGCGGATGTTTGCGTCCGCCCTTCGGCGGAATGCTGGCAATCGTGCCTTCGATAATTTTCAGCAGCGCCTGCTGAACGCCTTCGCCGGAAACGTCGCGCGTGATGGAAACGTTGTCGGTCTTGCGGGAAATTTTATCGATCTCGTCGATGTAAACGATGCCGCGCTCGGCGCGTTTGACGTCATAGTTGGCGTTCTGCAGCAGCGCCAGCAGAATGCTTTCCACATCTTCGCCGACGTAACCGGCTTCGGTAACGGTGGTCGCGTCGGTGATGGCGTACGGCACATCCAGCATACGCGCCAGCGTTTTGGCCAGCAGAGTTTTTCCGCTGCCGGTCGGGCCGACCAGCAGGACGTTGCTCTTTTCGAGTTCCACGCCGTCGTCTTTGGCGGATGAATCCGTCATCCGTTTGTAATGATTGTGAACGGCGACGGAGAGAACCTTTTTGGCGTGTTCCTGTCCAATCACATACTCGTCGAGCCGCGCTTTGATTTCATGCGGCTTAAGCACCTTGACGGCTTCGGACGACGCATCCGCTTTGCCGCGCTGGCCTTCGTTCTTAACCATGGCATCGCAAAGTTCGACGCATTCATCGCAAATGCAGATTCCGTCCGGCCCGGCAATCAGGTGGCGGGCGGCTTTTTCCGCTTTTCCGCAAAAGGAGCAAATGGGTTTTCTGGGCTGTTTAGTATTGTTCATAAAACCTTCGGTTTGGTTATTAGATATTGGCCAAAGAGAACAAAGACTCCTTCAACTCTCTCGAATAACAAATATCAAATATCGAATAACTCTCAGAAGCTACTGCTTCTTCGTGACCACTTCGTCGACAAGGCCGTATTTGACGGCTTCAGTTGCGGACATAAAAAAGTCGCGGTCGGTGTCTTTTTCGATCGTCTTGATCGGCTGGCCGGTGTGGAACGCCAGAATTTCATTCAGCCGCTTTTTCATACGGAGAATTTCTTTGGTCTGGATTTCGATATCAGTGGCTTGGCCCT
>CAZSSI010000027.1:0-9805 GCA_964609345.1 uncultured Verrucomicrobiota bacterium
GTGCAGAAGAATTTTTTTCCGAACGGAAATTTGTAGGCGCATGGTACGGTGTCGATACAGACGAAACGCTGAGGGCCGTGCATCTGAGCTGTCGGCTCAGACAACATCCCGTTCAGGCAACGATGCCTTTGAGTGCACCGGTCGGCAAGATCCAGTATCTCTTTGGCAATTTTGAGTTCCATAAGAAGCACGTTAAACCTAAAATCGGCGTCTTACAACCAATGGAGAAAGATTTTATGAGACCGCACCATGTCCACGAAGTGCTGTTTACCAGCGAACAAATCCGGCAACGCGTTCACGGGCTGATTGCGGAAATTGCCAAAACCTGCGAAGCCGAAAATCTGGTGATGATAGGAATTTTGCGCGGCAGTTTTATTTTTCTAGCCGATCTGGTGCGTGGCTTTGCGGCGCATGACCTGCATCCGCGTATCGACTTTATCACCTTGTCGAGCTACGGGAGCGGCACCGAATCAAGCGGTACAGTGAAAATACTGCACGATACCCGCGAGGACCTGCGCGGCGCAGATGTTGTAATTGTGGACGATATTCTCGATAGCGGGCGCACACTCGCTTTTGCCAAAGAGCTTTTTCTGAAACGCGGAGCCCGCTCGGTGAGAACCTGCGTGCTGCTGGACAAAACAACCGGACGTACGGTTGATCTGACGGCAGATTACGCAGGATTCCCAGTCGGCGACGACTTTGTGGTCGGCTACGGTCTTGACTACGACAACCGCTACCGCGAACTGCCCTACATCGCCAAGGTAATCTTTGGCGATGAATGATACGGGATGCAGGATGAGGGCGGCGGGATAAAAGAAAGCGAATCACACATCTCGTATCGCAGATCTCGCATCCCGCATCCCGAAGCTACTCCACCAGATCGATCATCTGACTGATCGTATCTTTATCGTTGCGACCCCGGTTTTCAGTTTCTTCTTCCGGGTTCGGCTGTTGCGCCTGCTGATTCTGGTTGTTGTTATTACTGTCCCGGTTCGGACGCGGACCACGGTCGCGGTCATTCCGGTCACGGCGCGGGCCGCGGTCGCGGCGCGCACCACGGTCGCGGTCGCCATGATTATTTCCGCCGCCGTTGTTTTCGCCCTGCTCGTTGCCGTCATCCAGCAGTTTGCGGAAGGTCGAAACGCGCAGTGTGCTGCCACCGGAACGGATGACACGGGCTTCGAGCGCGACATCTTCCGTCACCAGCACACCGGCTGAACCGGCCTGCTTGAGCGCAGAAATCAGTTCTTTATTCATCGTCTCATCTGTCTTGGTGTAGCGCACACGCACACCTTCGAAGACCTTGTTGTGCGGCGCTTTATCCAACGGCGAGCCGACCAGCACGGCGGTGGCTTGCAGTTTTTCACGCTGCACGAAGCGGGACAATGCACGCAGGATCTGGAGTTGCTGCCGCGGCGCGGCATATCCGCGCATACCTTTTGTTTTCAGTACGGCGGCTGTATCAACCACCAGTACACTTTTTGCTTTGCTGAAGAGCCCCATGGTTCTTCCTTTCTCTGTTCAGGGTTACTGCGGCGCCGTTTCAATCAGACAACAGAATGGACTGGCGACGCGTTCTGTAAAGCGGGGGAAGTTACCGGAGCCGAGCCGCCGGAGCAAGCCCGGATTCCAGACCGTTTTCCGGATATATGATGAGGTTTTAGCCGACCCCGGAAACTGCCGTCCTGTTTTACCGGCGGGCGAAGATTGTATTGAACGAAGTCTGCCGCTAGCATGTCTGCCTTTGAAACTACGGAGTCTTATGAAAAAACTGCTTTTGTTTATTCTGTCTGCCTTGAGCGCCGGGCTGGCCGCCGCCCAACTTGATCTTTCAGCGGAACTGATTACCCGCGAAACGCTCATCAGCGCGATGCGTTCCGCCGAAACGTATCCTGAAGCCGACGTCCTGCTGGTCGAGGATCAAGCCCGGATCCGGTATGAAACGAACGGAACGTCCCGCTGCATTACCGATACGGCCTACAAAATTCTGACAGAAAAAGGCCGGCAGGAAAAATCGAGTCTCAGCATCGGTTACAGCACCGATTACGGCACCTTGCGCTTCGTGCGCGCCGAGGTTGTTAAACCGGACGGACGAATCGTTCCGGTTGACCTCGCAACCCAAAGCCGCGAGGCGATCAATCAAGGGCAGATGGCCGCCAACATTTACGATCCAAGTCAGAAAGACATCAAGCTGACGGTTCCGGATCTTAAAATCGGCGACATTTTGCGCTACACCGTCGCCAGCGAGCAGACCAAAACCGTGGTTCCTGACACATGGAGCGAGCTGTTCACGTTTGAAGACACCTTCCCGATTTCCCACGCCGTGTATGAAATTGACGCGCCCGCAGCCCTGCCGCTGGCAAAAGCCGAACTCAAAAACGAAATCCCCGGCACCGTCACGAAGCGCACCGAGAAAGATGGCGACCGCATCCGCACCATCTGGGAAGTCCGCAATGTTCCGCAAATATTCGAAGAACCAAAGATGCCGGAGCGTTATACCGCCGTACAGCGTTTACTACTTAGCACCATTCCCGACTGGGAAACTCTCTCCAAATGGTACTGGAACCTTTCCAAGCCGCGTCTGGACTCCGTCACTCCGGCGATGAAAAGCAAAGTGCGCGAACTGACAGCCGGAACCACGAATCGGCAGGAAAAGATAGAAGCCATTTTCCGCTTCGTCTCTCAGGACATTCGCTACATGGGTCTCACCGTCGAAAATGAGGCACCAGGCTATGAGCCGCACAATGTTTCGCTCACCTTCGACAACCGGTACGGTGTCTGCCGCGACAAGGCCGCCCTGCTCGTTTCCATGCTTCGCCTCGCTGGGTTCGATGCGTTCCCTGTTCTTATTTACGTCGGCCCAAAAAAAGATCCTGACGTCGCGCAACCCTGGTTCAACCATGCGATCACCGCCGTCCGCAACGAGGACGGAAGCTGGCAACTCATGGATGCCACCAACGAAAATACCCGCGACCTGCTTCCGGCCTACCTGTCCTACCGCAGTTATCTGGTCGCCACACCGGAAGGCGAAACGCTGCAAACTTCGCCGGTCGTGCCGCCCGAAAAAAATCTACTCACCGTTGATGTCGATGCTTCACTCGACGACGCTCGAACGATCTCCGCCAAAGCGGTTCTCTCGTTTAACGGAATTAACGATACCGCCTACCGCGGACGCCTCGCCGCGCTCAAGCCGGAAGAACGCGCACCTTACTTTGAGGAACGGCTCAAACAGGCACTCGGCGCGGCGCGGCTCACCCGCCTTGAAATCCGTCCGGATAATGTGCGCGACACCACCGTACCGCTCTCTGTCAGTCTGGATTTTGAAATCGGAAACGCGCTGGCCGACGGGCCAAACGAAGCGCTGTTGCAGGTGCCGACGCTGATCAATCACTTCGGACTTTTCGGGCGCGTGCTCGGCGAAGGAACTGGTCTTGATAAGCGCCGTTATCCGCTCTACACCGAATTCACCTGCGGTATTTCCGAAACCGTCCGGCTCGATCTCAGCCGGAGCGGGTTGCTCCCCGCCGCGCTGCCAGCCTACGAAACCATCGACACGCCGGAGCTGTATATCAGCCGCGCTGTCAGCGTGACGAACAACCTGCTCGTCAGCCGTGCCAACATTCTACTGCGCACGGTCGAGTTCAGTCCGGAACAATATCTGACGCTCAAACAAAATCTAAAAGCCTCGGAGCGCAACGCCCGCAAACGGATCATTCTGGAACACGGCGGCTTCCCGGCGGAAGCCGACCTGGCCACGCTCAACGAAACCGTCCAGTACACACTCTACGACCGCAACAACTGGGCGGAGGATCGTACTGTCCGGCAAAAGGTCCTCACGTATGCAGGCAAAAAACAGCTGTCCGATCTCAAGCTCACCTACAACCCGGCCGTCCAGCAAACCGTTCTCAGCAGTGCCACCGTCACAGCTCCGGACGGAAAGGTGAAGTACATTGATCCGGATAAAGAAGTTAATGTGATGGATGCAAAATGGACCGGCGAAGCGCCGCGCTATCCGGCAGAAAAAATCATGGTGGTCAGCCTGCCCGGCGTTGAAGTTGGCAGCATTATTGAATACCGCACCGTCAGCACCTGCCGCGGCCTTCCTTTCTTTTCCGCAGAGGAATATTTTTCCGACCATAACCCGATTGTCAGCAAAACGGTTCGCGTTGAACTGCCACACAATCTGGATCTGAAAACCAACAACTCTGATCCGATTGCTGTTCAGCGGAGAACATCGCACAAAGAGGGTCTCATCGTGCATGAGTGGATCAGTAAAAACCGCAACATGGTTAAAAAAGAAGACCGCCTGCCGCCCGACTGGACGTTCGAACCGGCAGTACTCCTTTCCTGTGGAGACACATCCGACTACGCCTCCCTGATTGAAAAATCCTTGATCAGTGCCGCAAAAAACAAAGCCGCCGCGACCAAGTCACACGAGCTGACACAGGGACTGAAAACCCGGCTCCAGAAAATCACCGTCCTGCGCAACTTTGTTGACCGCGCCGTCCGCGAAGCCGGCCCCAACTTCGCCGCCCTGCCGCTCTCTGCCGTCACACCTGCCGATCAGGTGCTGGCCGAAAGCTATGGGAATACCAGCGACCGCGCCGTCCTGCTCTACGCTCTGCTCGATGCCGCCGGACTCAGCCCGCGCTTCGTCCTCTCCTCGAGCCTGCCGCGTGCCGAAGGATTCGCCGCTCCGGTCATAACTGTTCTGCAACGCAAATTTTTCGACACCGTTCTCGTTGCGGTAACCGGCGATAATAAGAAGACCATTTATCTGGGCGACAGCAGTCAGTACTCCGAGCCGGGCACACTGGCTCATAACGGTCAGCCTGCAATTGATCTGAAAAGCGGTAAACTCGAAATTCCGCAGAGCGGACTTTCCGATGCAGTAGAAACCAGTTTCACGCTCAGCCTGTCCGCAACCGGCGATGCGGCGCTGACAAAGAAAACCATCTTCTCAGGAACCGAGTTTCAGGAATTCCATAAACAATTCGTGCAGTTTACACCGGAAGAACAGCGGCGCGAATACCAGAAAATGCTCAGCCAGATTTCACAATCCGCAGAGGCCGCCAGCGACCTGCAAACTTCTTTTGTCTATCCGGGACAGATGCAGTTTTCTGCCCGCCTGCCAGCCTACGCCGTGCGCGACGGCGACCGGATGTATTTCAACCTGCCGGAAGGTCTCGGCGACCTGCTCAGTCTTAAAGCCAGTCGCCGCGAAAATCCGTTCTATATCGAAAAGCCAATACGCAAAGTATTCAGCTATGAAATCGCCCTTCCCGAAGGCTGGGAGCCAGTGCTTCTTCCCGAGCCGCTCCGCATCGCCCTGCCAGCCGGTGCCGGATCTGTGGACGTGACGGTTTCTGCGAATAACAGACGGATCGTCATTCGACAACAGGCGCAACTCAACGCCGCCATCATCCCGCCGGAAGAATACGACAAACTGCTGGCACTCAACGACCGTTTGACTGGGCCGTCGGCAAAAGCCGTTCTCTTGCGCAAAAAATAGGACAGGCTTTCAAACCTGTTCCACGTTTGCTTACCGCCCTTGATCGAGGAAGCCTTCGAGCTTCCGGATACGGGTCGGATGACGCATCTTGCGGAGCGCCTTGGCTTCAATCTGACGAATACGCTCGCGGGTTACGTTAAACTGGCGGCCCACTTCTTCAAGAGTACGAGGATAGCCGTCAGCCAAACCGAAGCGCAGAGTCAAAACTTCCTGTTCGCGAGCAGTGAGCGTTTCAAGCACATCGCCGATTTTTTCGCGCAGGAGACTGAAGGCGGTCATCTCAGACGGATTTTCGGCGGACTTGTCTTCGATAAAGTCGCCAAAGCTGGTGTCATCGCTGTCGCCGATCGGTGCCTGCAGTGAGATGGGTTGCTGGGCGATTTTCAGGATAGCGCGAACGCGTTCAACCGGTAATTCCATTTCATCGGCCAGCTCTTCCGGCGCAGCCTCGCGACCGAATTCCTGCAACAATGTTTTCTGAACACGCAGCAGTTTGTTGATGGTTTCAATCATATGCACCGGAATGCGTATCGTGCGGGCCTGGTCGGCGATAGAGCGGGTGATGGCCTGACGAATCCACCAGGTGGCGTAGGTGCTGAACTTGTAGCCGCGACGGTATTCAAATTTTTCGACGGCTTTCATCAGACCCATATTGCCTTCCTGAATCAGGTCGAGGAAGGAAAGTCCGCGGTTGGTGTACTTCTTGGCAATACTGATCACGAGACGCAAATTGGCTTCGATCATTTCCGTCTTGGCTTGCAGGCCTTTGCGGAGCCAGGTGCGCAACAGCCGGTGGTGTTCGACAAAAACAGCGGCTTCCATGTGAACTTTTTCTTCGAGTTCGCGCAGCCGTTTGTTGGCTTCGCGGATTTTCTCGTCGGCGGTTTTGGAACGGCTCTTTTCCAGCTTTTCGATTTCGACCAGCAACTCCTGAACTTCTTTGTGGTACGGATCGACTTGCGGAACGATATCTTCAATCGCCTTCTGCTTGAAGTGCAGCTGGCCGAAATATTCGGCAAGGCGCTCCTGTGAACCGACGAACAGCTTGCGGCTCTTCTCACGGGCCTCTTTGCTCTTTCCGTGAACGGACTCAATGAAATACTTGCCGGCCAGCTCTTGATTGCGGTGAATTCCCTGAAGGACTTTCGGCAGAGCGGCAAAATAGTCTTCACGGCACTCAACGTGTTTATCGCTGACAATACGGTCAAACCGCTGCTTGCCGGTTTCAATCTTTTCGATAACACCCAGATACGCTTCGGTTGCACAACCAATGCGGTTGAACAGACTGGTGGTGTTAAGTTCAGCCTCTTCGATACGCTTGGAAATCTCGACCTCCTGCTCACGGGTAAGTAGCGGCACCTGCCCCATCTGCTTGAGGTACATGCGAACCGGGTCGTCGAGCACGTCGCTGCGGGCGCTCTGTTTTTCGCGCTCTTCTTTTTCCATGCGCGCTTTAAAATCTTCAACGTCGTCCGAGCGGATAATTTCCACTTCCATGCTCTTGAGCAGAGCGACAACTTTCTCCGCATCTTCCGGAACAACTAAATCTTCCGGCAGAGCCTCTTCAATATCTTCATGCGTCAGAAAACCATGCTCTTGAGCGAGTGCAATCAATTCCTTGATCTTCTCATTGCGCTCTTCGCGCAACATCACGGATACCGGAGCATCCTCCGGCGAGGGAGCCTGCATGGCTTCGAGATCGGGATTTTCGGGCATCTCCTCGTTCGGAATGGAAATCTTCGGCAAGCGCTTCGCCACCGGAATTTTCTTCCCCTCCACCAGCTGTTTTCTGTCGGCGACTTTCGTCAGGTCATTTTTGACTTCACCTTTTTTAGCGGACGGAGCTTTTTTAACTTCAACTTTTTTGGCTGGCGAAGCCTTTTTGACATCCTTTTTATTGGCCGAAGTTTTTTTAACCTCAGCCTTTTTGGAGGCCGGAAGCGTTTTCTTCTTAGCTGGTTTCTTTACCGCAACTGCTTTCTTCTTGACCATACGAGACTCCGATTCCTGAGTAAGACACAAAAATTCCATTATACGCGAAAGGCATGCATTAATCAGCAAAGAGGCTTCTCCGTCAAGGTTTTACATCCTTTAAAACTGACAGTTTTTGATACTGTTTTGGAATGCATCCTGCTATTTTACAGATCGTTACAACGGAATTTCCCACAAACACAGGAGCATAATGTGAACCGACTTGATGAACTGCTGAAACTCACCGTAGAGAGTGGTGCCAGCGACCTGCACATTTCTTCCACCTGTTGCCCCTGCATCCGCGTCGATGGCGAAATGCGGTTCCTGAGCGAGACCCCCATTCTGGCCCCGTCCGAAAACGAGGCTATGCTGAAAGCGATTATGCCGGAAAAAAGCTGGCAGGATTTGGACAAAGACTGGGACACTGACTTCAGCTATACCTTGGATGGATTTGGAAGATTTCGTGTTAATGCGTTTCGTGACATCCACGGAGTCGGCGGCGTATTCCGCTCCGTTCCGGAACGGGTTCCTGCTCTCGAAGATCTAGGGCTCGGCTTTTCCGGTATTTTGCGTGAGCTGTGCATGCACACCAAAGGGCTCATCATTGTCACCGGACCGACCGGTAGTGGAAAATCCACCACTCTTGCGGCCATGTTGGACCTGATCAACCGGACACGCAAAGAGCACATCATTACCGTTGAAGACCCGATTGAGTTTGTGCATCAATCGAAAAATTGTTTAATCAATCAGCGCGAAGTGCACCGGCACACCCGCAGTTTTGCGGGAGCGTTGCGTGCGGCCTTGCGCGAAGACCCGGACATTATTCTGCTTGGTGAAATGCGCGATTTAGAAACCACCGAAATTGCTCTGGAAACAGCCGAAACCGGCCATCTGGTTCTGGCCACCCTGCACACAAACACCGCCACATCCACCGTGGACCGTATCATTGATAAGTTTCCAGGTGACCGGCAGAACCAAATCCGCACTCTTCTGGCCAACACCCTCACCGGTGTTATTGCCCAAACTCTCTGCAAACGAATGGACGGCGGACGGGTTGCCGCCGCCGAGATTCTACTGGCGACTTCGGCGGTACGCGCCAATATCCGCGACCAGAAAACCCATCAACTGCCAACAGCCATTCAAACCGGCTACAGTGTCGGCATGCGCTCTTTTACAGACAGCCTCTTTCAGCTGGTGCAGGACGGCATCATAACTCCGCGTGAAGCCTATTTGAAAGCCGTCGACAAAGTTTCGCTCGAACAGAAATTTACCGGTAGCGGCATACATCTAGATAAAACACTGACTGAAATTCCAATCATTGGCGTCGATGGTCTGGACGTGAATGGCACAGACATAACTTCACTCAGCAGCCTCAAAGAGCGGGCTTGGAAACTTTCGACCAACCGCAACACGCAGGCACGGGACGGACAAAAAGCCCTTGGTTTGATCGAACGGGCAATCCAATTGGGTGCCAAAGACTCAGAAACTTTCATGATTCTAGCCGCTGCTCAGGCGGAAGGCGGCAATTTCAAAACGGCAGTAGAAACGGTTAAAAAAGCTATACAGCTTGCCAAACAGGAACGCAATACCGACTGCCTGCGCGAGATGGAGCATCAACTCGCTTATTATAAAGAATTAAAGCCCCATCCCGGCACGGTTGCATAGGCCATGGATCAGAGATCGTGAGGGGCTGGATGCCGTCGGCGTCAGGCCGTTTTTAAAAATCCACAATGTCTGGAAAATCTTCCTCCTTCCAGACATTGTAAACGGTCACGGCTGACAGACCCGCACATGAGAGTAACGAACCCCATCCATCGGGATATGCGGTTATTCAGTCGTATTAAGAAGCGACAGGGCTTTCTGGATGCGCTCTTTATTGGCTACCGCTTCTTTGGCGCGGGTGACCAGCTTTTCATATTCGCCAATGCCCATCTGAACCATTACCGGCTTTCCCTTGTCATCGTAGTAAATCTGTATTTCATTCGTACTCATACATTCTCCTTACCTTTCAACTTCTTCAACAAATCAAAATGTCTAAAAAGCAGATCGTCTTCATCCGGCGAATGAGTCTCCTCAGCGGAGGAATGACTTGCCTTGGGAGCCTCGTCTGCTGGCGCAGATTGCTTAGATACAGGAAGGGCCGGCGACGGAACAGAAACACGAGGAGGCTCAACAACCGGCGCAGGTTGTGCCGCTGGGCTAACCACGGGTTTGGATGGCGCAGCGGGTTGTGGCGAAGGTGTAGACCCAACGGTAGAAGGTCTTGACTTGGGAGCCTCGTCCGCCGGTACGGACTGCCTGGATGCAGGGGAGACTGACGAC
>CAZSSI010000027.1:9905-12454 GCA_964609345.1 uncultured Verrucomicrobiota bacterium
AACAGAAACACGAGGAGGCTCAACAACCGGCGCAGGTTGCGCCACCGGGCTAACCACGGGTTTGGATGGCGCGGCGGGTTGCGGCGAAGGGCGAATAACTTTTTCAGCCGGTTTCGGCGACGGAGGTATCCCCGCAGACTTTTGCGGTACAGGTTTCGCTGGAGGCGGAACAGCTTGTTGGACTGCAGGTTGTTTCGGCAATGCAGATGGAGTCTTACCGCGCTTTTTCAAAAGAAAGAATACGGCACAAGCTGCCAGCAAGACAACCACCCCGCCGACCGCCACGAAAACAACAGTATGAGATGTTTTGCTGCTTTTGTCCGCAGTCCAGCCCGGCTCAGGCGCATACGATACGGTGGTCCCTATTTGCTCCTCCGGTTCACCGGCGGCAAAATTTGGCGACAACAGAGTCGACAGCAGAACCATTCCTGCAGCAATCAACCCGTATGAGTAAATCCATCTGCTTCTTATATTCACACTGATACCTCGGTACTTTCGGCTGTCTTCACATTACCGGCCAACACACATTGCAACCGGGCGATCAACTCATCCGTAATGGTTTCGATTTTCATCCGTACGAGCTCTTTTTCGGAAAGCCTTTTCGGCGGGGTCCAAACATCTTCAACAACCGCATCAGGAACTACGTTCCGATCGATGCTTAAAAAGAATTTCCCATGGATAATTTCACCATAAGCAAAGGTTACCCATTCATCGAAGTCCCATAAACAGATGTATGGTTTATGCAAAGACAGCGTGATCCGTTTCCCGTACAACCCAACGAGCTTTGCAACACAGGTTTCGATCAATTGCTTCACGTTTTCCGAAGGATCCTGCTCTTTTAAGAACGCCAACAACAGAGGGGGAATCATAACCGGTGCGGCGGCGGATACTTTACGAACGGAGCCCGACTCAACAGATAAAGGTTTAACCGGCGGAACCTTTGCTATTGCGACAGATTCCTCATGAACAGGACGGGTCTCAACGAAAACAGAGACAACTGGATCCTTTGTTGGCACCGGCACGGACAAAGGTTTGTGCGTAGTATCCGGCTCCATCACAGCTGAAACAGGAATATCCACTGTCGAATAGTCGGAGGTCAACATCTCTACCAGCTGCTTCTGACGCGCGCGAAGTTTAGCGCCTTCGATTCCGGACGCCTCGAGCCACACATATTCGGCATACGTTAACTGAACACAGAGTGCCGCACCTTCCGCATTACATAAAACTTGGCACTTTTCATTCATGACAGCATCTAAAAAAATAAACCCTCTTACCGGCGGCGCGGAGAAAGCGAAACATTATCAATACCGGTATTTCCGGTTCCGCTTCCACTGAACAGCACGTAAACGTAGTTGTATCCGGCCCCCAACTCCACCGGCAAATAATAAGTCGACCAGGATGCGCTGGCCGGCAACATCACCTGATCAGACATCCGCTGAGCGCTGTTCATACGAAAGTCCCCGCCGTCTGTCCCGATCGTGATATCACGATCGGACACAAAAACCTTCACACCAAGCTCATCGGACTGACTAGTAAGAATATAATCAAACCGAAGCACATATTGCCCTTTGCTCCGTTTATCGTCTCCGGCCACATACAGAAGCCGCGCCGGTTCAGCAGAGGCCGCCGCACACACATAGAATCCAAGATTCCCCCCGTTCGGCGATATTTCCCACGCAGACCGGGAAGAGCGCACCCAGCGGCCGCTTAATTCAGCCGTCGAATTGCCTTGGGGAAAAGGAAGCGCCAACGCCATGCCTGAAAAATCCCCATTGAGCACAAGATTATCAACCGGAGGGCGAACCACTGTCTGAACAACCGGGGGACGAACTGCTGGCTGAGCAACGGGACGAGGAGCGACCTCTTTGGGTTTTGCCACCACTGCGGCAGGTGCCTGCGGGGGTTCTGAAAATTTAACCTGTGGTTTCTCCACAGATTTAATCGGGGCGGGGACAACGGCGGAAACAGCCGGAGCGGATTCAGGAATGCGAATCCACCCATTGCGGGTCTCTAACGATGTCACCTTCTGCCCGGGAGGCAGACTGCCAACCAGACCGTAATCCATCCCCGGACCGGACCGAACAGCCAGTGTCGCAGATGCACTTCCGGTATCTACGGCGCCTTTTTTAACATATGCGCCATTAACCCACCGTTCCTGAACGGCAGACTTCGAAATGGCTACCTCATTGGAAGAAATACGAATCCAGCCGTCTTTGGTTTCGTAAGCGGAAACCTTCTGTCCGACAGACAGTCGGTCAGTCTGCGCGTAGTCGGCTCCCGGACCAGAACGGACTGCGAGCTGTGCCCCCGAACTGCCGGTATCCACGGCGCCTTTTTTAACATACTCCGCCTTAATCCAGCGTTCCTCGGCGGAGGCCCCGGTCTGCAACAAAAAAAGCATCCCAGTAATCAACAAAACCCGATTCAAATAAACTTTTGTCTTCATTATCCACACTCCAACTTTAGACTTAATCTTTAAACAGCAGACACTGTGCCACAACCGACAGATTTTTCAACCCGTTTTCCTAATCCTTCGAAAAACTGCGGGG
>CAZSSI010000028.1:0-12210 GCA_964609345.1 uncultured Verrucomicrobiota bacterium
CTAGTACAGCTCGTCACCTTCTTCTCGTTAATCATCTCCTCCTACGTCGTCGTCGCCTTCTTCCCGTCACCGCTGGCAACCAACCCGAAGCTCAAGCAGGACTAGAAAGAGCGGAATGGTGGGATACTGGAGTGATGGATGAATGAGAAATCCAAACCTCTGCTTAGTCCTACCCTTGCCACGGAGGACGGGAAGAAAGCGCGGCGTTAAAGCGACCGATCAAATCATCCTGATACGTTGCAGTAAATGTTCCGCTCAGCAGATGGTCGAGCCCTTTTTCACGAAGCTCAATCCAACTGGCAACTTCTGCACCCGGAATAATCGGAAAAAACAGACTGCCGGTAGCGCGAGCCGTTTCCAGGTCGCCCGGTGCGTCGCCAACCATCACCGTCTTCTCCAGCGCATAACGCCCTTTCATCGCCGTTCCGAGCGATTCAATTTTAGAGCCCAACTCCGCTCCGGCGATCACATCAACAAAAGCATCCAGCCCGGCGTTGCGCCACTCGCGTACCAGCGCGGCCTCATCGGTCTGCGAAACCACAATCGAATCCGCCGCCGCGCGAATTGTCGCCAGCCCGGCGGAAACTTCGTCAAACACCGGCATCCGCTGGACAGCCGCAATCTCTTTACTCACCGCCCGGCTCCACTCCAGCGCCCGCTTCAGCTCCGGATCGCCGGTCCGTTCAATCCGCTTCGCCAGCTCATCGGCGCTCAGCGGAACGCCAGACTTCACGAACGCCTCCAGAGCTTCCGTCGGAGGTGGATTCGTACAAGCCGGAATATATTTTGCGACACCTTGCAGAATCTTCAGCAGCAGTTCGAAACGGTTAAGTCCTCGCCACGGCGAAAAAAGCGCCGTCCACTCCGCCACTTTCCGGAATTCGGATTCGACCGCTTCCAGCCCCCAGAAGCTGATGATGCCGGTATGAAAAATCCGCTGCTTAATCGTCATACTGTCGAAAACACAGCCGTCCGAATCAATGGCGACCAGCACATCATGCTTCGGCTTAAAATGAATCAGGTCGTCTTTGCACCAGGTTTTTTTCATGCGCCGCAGGCTACCCGTTTGCCCCCGCCCTGTCCAGCGGCTTGGAAAATGTCGCCGCGGTGTCCTCACCGCGTCGCGCCGTAGCCTTAGGCAAAGGCGGATCGCGTTCCGCACACAAAGAAAACGCGGTGAGGACACCGCGGCTGCATTTTAATAAAAACCCAAAAGAATTGTCCGCCCCATCTGCCCCCATTCGACGACGTTTCTGCCAATTTTGCCTTCATTGTCCTTCGTTCCCTTCTGTAAAACATCGTGTCCGAAGCTTGTCCAAGCCGGCGAATTCAGGCTAACTATGCGCCTCGCAACGAAAGGGTTTTTCTGATGAAGGTACTGGTGATTGGAAACGGCGGACGGGAACATGCGCTCTGCTGGAAACTGAAGAATGATTCGCGCAAGCCGGAGCTTTTCTGCGCGCCCGGTAATGCCGGTACCGCCCAGCTCGGCACCAACCTCGCCCTTTCCGCCACCGATGTCGCCGGTATCGTCGCCTGGGCCAAAGCCAACAAGCCCGATCTGACCGTGATCGGCCCGGAAGCACCGCTGTGCGCCGGTCTGGCCGACGCGCTGGAAGGCTTCGGCTTCCGCGTGTTCGGTCCGCGCAAAGCCGCCGCCGAACTCGAAGGCAGTAAAAAATTCGCCAAGGAAATTATGCAAGCCGCCGGAGTTCCGACCGCCGCCTGCGCTGTTTTCACCGACGCCGCAAAAGCCTGCGAATACGTCCGTCAGCGCGGCGCGCCGATTGTCATCAAGGCCGACGGCCTCGCCGCCGGTAAAGGCGTAACGGTTGCCGAAACGGTCGCACAGGCCGAAGCCGCGATCAAAGACGCGCTCGGCGGAGCGTTCGGCGACGCCGGTAGCCGCGTGGTCATCGAAGATTTTCTGGTCGGCGAAGAAGCTTCCATTCTCGCGCTGATCGACGGCGAACACGTTGTGATGCTCGCTTCGTCGCAGGATCACAAGCGGGTGTTCGACGGCGACCAAGGCCCGAACACCGGCGGCATGGGCGCTTACTCGCCCGCGCCGGTCGCCACCGACGCCGTGCTCGATATCGTCCGCACCGAAGTGTACGGCCGCACGCTGGCCGAACTGAAAAAGCGCGGCATCACCTACAAAGGCGTGCTCTACGCCGGGCTGATGATTGATAACGGCAAGCCGAGCGTGGTCGAGTTCAACTGCCGCTTCGGCGATCCCGAAACGCAGGCGGTGCTGGCCCGCTGGGACGGCGACATGATTCCGGCGCTCGAAGCCTGTATCGACGGCACGCTGTCCGAAGATTTGATCCGCTGGAAAAAAGAGCAGTCGGTCTGCGTCGTCATGGCGGCAGGCGGCTATCCCGGCGACTATAAAAAAGGCGACGAAATTTCCGGTCTCGACGCGGCAGCAGAACACGCCGTCGTTTTCCACGCTGGCACGACGCTCAAGGACGGCAAGGTCGTCACCGCCGGCGGCCGCGTTCTCGGCGTCACCGGAATCGGTAAAGATCTGCGCGCCGCCGTCGACAACGCTTACGCCGCCGTGAAAAAAATCTCGTGGAACGGCGCGTTTTACCGCAAAGATGTCGCCCACCGTGAACTGAAGAGGAGCTGATTATGACTAAGCCGCAAGTTGCAATCGTAATGGGAAGTGCCAGTGACTGGAAAACCGTCGAAGCCTGTTTCCAGACGCTGGGAGAATTCGGAATTAAAGCCGAAGTGAAAGTCATGTCGGCCCACCGCACACCGCACGAAGCCTGCGAGTTTGCCGAGAACGCCGCCAAGAACGGATTTAAAGTCATCATCGGCGCGGCAGGCGGCGCGGCGCACCTCGCCGGAGTTCTCGCCGGACACACGATTCTGCCGGTCATCGGAATTCCGATGCCGGGCTGGGCGCTCGATGGATTGGATTCACTCCTTTCGACGGTGCAGATGCCGAAGGGCGTTCCGGTCGCTACCGTCGCTATCGGCAAAGCGGGTGCCATTAACGCCGCGATTCTCGCTGTACAGATGCTGGCTCTTTCCGACGTCGGATTGAAACGGAAGCTCGTGGCCTACAAAGCCAAAATGCGCAAAGAAGTGCTGCAGTCGAACGACGATTTGCAGAAACAGATCAATGGCTGAAATCGTCCAGATCAACGCCGACAGGCCCGAGCCGGAACTCATCCGCCGGGCCTGTGCGCTTTTAGAGGCCGGCGAACTGGTGGTGGTGCCGACCGAAACGGTGTACGGCATCGCCTGTGATCCGGCGCATCTGGAAAAACTTTACGCCGCCAAAGAGCGCGATCGCGGCAAACCGATTGCACGGCTGGCCGCCAGCTTCGAGCAGGTCGAAGCGCTCGGCGCGAAATTTGGAAAGCAAGGCCTAGCGCTCGCGAAAAAATACTGGCCCGGTTCGCTGACACTGGTACTCGACACACCAGACGGCCCGACTGGGTTCCGCGTTCCGGCCCACGAAGTGCCGCTGGCGCTGGCCCGTGCTTTTGGAAAACCCATCGCCCTGACCAGCGCAAACAAGAGCGGCGGCGCAGATGCCATTAATGCGCCGGAAGCCTTCCTGTCGCTGGAAAAAAATGTCGCGCTGTTTCTGGATGCCGGTGAATGTTCCGGCAAAGTTCCCAGCACCGTGGTTCGGTGCACGGAAAATGAGACCAAAATTTTACGCGAGGGCGCGGTTTCCAAAGCAGAAATTGAACGGGTGGTCGCATGAAGAAGCTGATTTTTGTCTGTACCGGCAATACCTGCCGCAGCCCGATGGCCGAAGGGCTTCTGAAAAAACTGCTCCCGCCGGATTGCGGCTGGGAAATTTCGTCGGCTGGCGTCCATGCGAGCAACGGCTGTCCGGCCAGTTCCGGCGCGGTTGAAGCTCTCCGTATGCTGGGCATTGATCTGTCCGGGCACTCCAGCAGACGGCTGACGCCGAAGATGGTTGAGCAGGCCGATTTGCTGGTGACAATGACCCGCGGGCACCTTGATGCAATTCTGGCGATAGTGCCGGAAAGCACTGGCAAAGTTTTCTTGCTAAAATCGTTCGGAGTCGCAAAATGCGCGACTGATATTTACGACCCGGTCGGGGAGGCGTTGGATGTTTACTGCCGCGTACGCGATGAAATTGACGCCGCTCTGCCCGACCTGATTCTTTATATGATGGAAAAGAGGAACTGACATGAAGATCGTTATTGGTGCTGATCACGGCGGCGTTGAACTGAAAACAAAATTTGTCGAACTTCTGAAAGCCAAAGGCTTTGAGGTCGAAGATGTCGGAACTAATTCCACCGAATCTGTTGATTATCCCGACTACGCCGCCAAGGTCGCGTGCCGGGTTTCGCAGGGCCAAGCCGATCAGGGAATTCTGATCTGCAATACCGGCATCGGCATGAGCATCACCGCCAACAAATTTCCGCGCGTCCGCGCCGCCGTTTGCTGCACGCCGGAAATGGCGAAGCTGACCCGCATTCACAATTACTCCAATGTTCTCTGTCTCGGCGGCCAGATTCTGGACGAAAAAACCGCGGTAGCCATTCTCGAAGCGTGGCTGGCGAACAAGCCGGAGGTCGGCGGACGGCATGAGCGGCGCGTTAACAAAATCAAAGCCATCGGCAAGAGCACCAGCGACGCGATCGCGCTCTACGACGCCGACCCGGAAATGTACAAAATTCTCCGCGACGAAAACGTCCGGCAGAAAAACAACATTGAGCTGATCGCTTCCGAAAATATCGTCAGCCAGGCCGTACGCGAAGCGCAGGGTTCGCGGCTGACCAACAAATATGCCGAAGGGTATCCGGGTAAGCGCTGGTACAACGGTTGCGAATGCGTGGACGAAGCCGAACGGCTTGCCATTGACCGCGCCAAACAACTGTTTGGCGCCGAGCATGTTAATGTTCAGCCGCACTGCGGCAGCAGCGCCAACATGGCGGTCTATTATTCCGTCCTCGAACCGGGCGACACGATTCTCGCCATGAGCCTTGCCGAAGGCGGACATCTGACCCACGGCCACCCGATGAATTTTTCGGGCCGTTTTTTCAAAATCATTCCGTACGGCGTCCGCAAAGACAATGAGCAGATCGACTACGATGCCGTGCAGCGTCTTGCCGAAGAACACAAGCCGCGTATGCTGGTCGCCGGGGCCAGTGCCTACTCACGCATCTTTGACTTCAAACGGTTGCGCAAAATCGCTGACTCCGTCGGCGCGTATTTCACCGTCGACATGGCGCACATCGCCGGCCTCGTCGCGGCGGGTTGCCATCCGAGCCCCGTGCCGGACGCCGACTTTGTGACCACCACGACGCATAAAACACTGCGCGGCCCGCGCGGCGGAATGATTCTCTGCAAAGAAAAATTCGCGGCGGATATCGACCGGCAGGTGTTTCCCGGAATTCAGGGCGGCCCGCTGATGCACGTCATCGCCGCCAAAGCAGTCGCCTTCGGCGAAGCGCTGACGCCGGAATTCAAAGCCTACCAGCAACAGGTTGTGAAAAACGCCAAGGTTCTGGCCGAAGCGATGCAGACTAACGGGTTCCGTATTGTTTCCGGCGGCACTGACAATCACTTGATGCTGGTGGATGTCAGCTCATGCGGTTTGACCGGTAAAGATGTCGCCAACGCGCTGGACAAGGCGTCGATCACCGCCAACAAAAACGGGATTCCGTTCGACACCAAGAGCCCGTTCGTCACTTCCGGCGTGCGGCTTGGAACTCCGGCGGTCACCACGCGCGGCATGAAAGAAGAAGACATGGTGCAGATCGCCAACTTCTTCAAAGCCGTCACGGACAACATGGCTGACGAAAAGAAACTGGCGGAAATCCGTTCTGAGGTTGTCGCGTTCTCGAACCGCTTTCCTCTACTGTAACATTTATTCCGTGTACGAAGGAAACGGGCTTGGGAGGCCAACTAGTGTGTTGAATGCCTGCGGGGTGATTCCGGGAACTAACGTTTTCTTAAAGCCATTGGTTCCGAGAGCCGCCGCGATTTCTGCGCCAGGGCCTTTAAGAATCGGCGACGAACTGGGTGTTGCCGACGGCAGAGGGCGGGTGAGCATATTCATTCCGAGAAAGATCACAAAGAGCGCGGCGATGCCATAGCGGGGCTGGGCAACCATCCATCCGAAACTCTTGTCGGGAAAAAGTAGCAACGTCGGATCGTTATTGGTCGTGCGAACCGCGCGCATGGTGTTCTGAATATTTTTTTCGACGCGAGATTCGTCCGGTCGCTCATAGGCTTTGAGCGCCAGCAAACCGGCGACATTCAGCTCAGGAACTTCCGTCTTTTTGTTTTTGCTCATTTTACAAACTCCGCCAGTTCCGCCTGCAACTGTTTATGCGCATAAAACAGCCGCGACCTGACCGTACCTTCCGAGCAATCCATCACGTCCGCAATCTCCGCGTGAGCCATTCCTTGTACGTCGTGCATTGTGACCACGGCTCTGTGCTTCTCGGACAGCTTAAGCATCGCCGCGTTCATTTTTTCCTGGAACTCACTCAGGCTCATTTTCCGCAAAACCGACCCTTTGCTGGAAAACTCGCGATAGGATTCGGACGTTTTAATGTCCGGATCGAATTCATCGAAAGACACCGTCTGCCGACGATTACGCCGTTTTCGGAAGTTAATGGTACGATTCAATGCGATGCGGTAAATCCAGGTGTAAAAACCGGACTGTCCGCGAAAGTTGCCGAGCGCTTTCCACGCTTTGACAAAAACCTCCTGCACCAGATCTTCGGCGTCTTCGCGGTTGCTGGTCATCCCGTAAATGAGTCCGTAGATTCTGCCATGGTAACTCCGAACCAATTCTTCGTAGGCGGCAAGGTCGCCTGCCTGCGAACGGCGCACCAGTTCAAGGTCGTCCGGGCCTTCAGGACTCGGTTGTATTTTTGATTCGTCGTTCATCTTTTCCATCGTTTGGAAAAACGGGGTTTGTTTATTCCAAAGCTTAAAACTGCTTGTAGCAGGTTTCCCAATCCTTGGAAAAAGAAAAGCACCCCGAAAACGAAGCGCTTCGCAAACTGAAGAATATCGAACAGGGAATGCCGAATCGCGAAATTTTCTTCTACATTCTGCGGTTCCCTATTCGATATTCATCATTCCCTAGCCCTGGATGGCGGCCTGAGCGGCAGCCAGACGGGCGATCGGTACGCGGAACGGCGAACAGCTGACGTAGTTTAGGCCCGCTTTGCAGCAGAACTTCACGCTGGCCGGGTCGCCGCCGTGTTCACCGCAGATCCCGCACTTGAGATCCGGACGGGTCGAGCGGCCTTTTTCCACACCCATCTGCACCAACTGGCCTACGCCGCGCTGGTCGAGGTGCTGGAACGGGTCGCACGGCAACAGCTTCTCGCTCAGATAATCCGGAAGGAAGGAACCGATGTCGTCGCGGCTGAAGCCGAAGGTCATCTGCGTCAGGTCGTTGGTGCCGAAGCTGAAGAACTCGGCGGTTTCGGCCAGTTCGTCAGCGGTCAGCGCGGCGCGCGGAATTTCAATCATCGTGCCGACCAGATATTTCAGCTTTACGCCTTCTTTTTTGATCACTTCTTCGGCGGTCTTGCGGACGATCTGTACGAGGAAATCGAGCTCGGCCTTGGCGCCAACGAGCGGAATCATGATTTCCGGCAGAACTTTGACTTTCTTCTTAGCCTTACCGACTTTGCAAGCGGCGGCAATGATCGCGGTGGTCTGCATCACGCAGAGTTCCGGATACGTTACCGAGAGACGGCAGCCGCGATGTCCGAGCATCGGATTGAACTCGTGCAACTGCTGAACGCGGTCAGAAACCTGTTTCAGCGGCACGTTCAGACGCTTGGCCATTTCGGCCTGATCTTTCGCGGTGTGCGGAACGAATTCGTGCAACGGCGGGTCGAGCAGGCGAACCGTTACCGGCAGGCCGTCCATCGCTTTGAAGATGCCTTCGAAATCCTTCTGCTGAAGCTTGAGCAATTTGGTGAGGGCTTTCTTGCGGCCGGCTTCGTCCTCAGCAATGATGAACTCGCGAATCGCCCAGATGCGGTCGCCTTCGAAGAACATGTGCTCGGTGCGGCAGAGGCCAATGCCTTCAGCGCCGAACTCGCGGGCATTCTGAGCGTCTTTCGGCGTGTCGGCGTTGGTGCGCACGCTGATCTTGCGGTAAGCGTCCGACCACTGCGAAACCTGTTCGTACATTTTGTAGATCGGGTGTTTCTTGGCGGCGGCGTTATTGTCCACCACGCCGGAAACGACCGGGCTCGACTGCGTCGGAATCTGGCCTTCATAGACCATACCGGTTGAGCCGTTGAGGCTGATGAAGTCGCCCGCTTTGTAGGCTTTCTTGCCGACGGTGACGGTGCGTTTCTTGTAGTCGATCTGCAAAGCGCCTGCGCCGCAGATGCAGCACTTGCCCCAGCCGCGCGCAACAACCGCCGCGTGGGAGGTCATGCCGCCGGTCGAGGTGAGTACGCCTTGTGCCGCCCACATCCCGCCGACATCTTCGGGGCTGGTTTCGTGGCGGACGAGAATAACCTGAGCTTTCGGATCTTTTGCGACAGCCGCTTCGGCTTCTTTGGCGTCAAATACAATCTTACCGACGGCAGCGCCAGGTCCTGCAGGCATCGCGGCGGTGATCAGTTTGGCTTTCTTTTCAGCCGCAATGTCGAAGATCGGGAACAGCAGCTGTTCGAGGTCTTCGCCGGAAACGGTCATCAGCGCTTCTTTGGCCGTCAGAACCTTGGAGAGAGCCTTGCCGGTGTAAACATCTTTGCCGAGCGTCATTTCAACAGCCCAGCGGACGCCAGCCAGACCGGTACGCTTGGCGTTGCGAGTCTGCAACATCCAGAGCTTACCTTCCTGAACGGTGAATTCCACATCCTGCGGATATTTGTAGTGCTTCTCGAGACGATCCATAATCTTGAGCAGGTCGGCGTGCGCCTTTTTCCAGATCGGAGATTTTTCGTTCGGCATGTCGTCGATATTTTTCGGGGTGCGGATACCAGCCACCACGTCTTCGCCCTGTGCGTTGATAAGATACTCGCCCATCGGCTTGGAATCGCCGGTTCCGCCGTCGCGGGTAAAGGCCACACCGGTTCCGGACTCGTCGCCCATGTTGCCGAAGACCATCGCCTGAACGTTGACGGCCGTGCCGAGCAGTCCGGTGACCTTATTGATCTGGCGGTATTTTTCAGCGCGCTCAGAGTTCCACGAACCGAATACGGCCTTAATGGAGAGATGGAGCTGTTCCATCGGATCCTGCGGGAACGGCTTTTTGACATGCGTCTGATAGACCTTCTTATAGATGTCGACCAGTTCCTTGAGCTGCTCAGCCGTCAGGTCGGTGTCTTCTTTGGTTTTATATTTTTTCTTCAGCTTTTCGATTTCGACTTCGAAATGGTGGTGTTCGAGGTTGGTATAGGGGCCCATCACGACGTCACCAAACATGTCGATAAAGCGGCGGTAGCAGTCCCATGCGGCGCGCTCGTTGCCGGTCTGCTTGATAAAGCCGAGAACCGACTTGTCGTTCAGACCGAGATTGAGAACGGTGTCCATCATGCCGGGCATGGAGATTGCGGCGCCGGAGCGGACGGAAACGAGCAGCGGATCATTCGGATCGCCGAGCTTTTTGCCGATCAGTTTTTCGAACTTGCTGAGCGTTTTCTTGAGCTGGTCTTCCATGCCTTCGGGATACTTGCCGCCGCTCTTGCTGTAACAGGCGCAGGCTTCGGTGGAAATCGTAAGGCCGGGAGGAACCGGAAGGCCTGCGTTTGCCATTTCGGCAAGATTGGCGCCTTTGCCGCCGAGGATTGCCTTCATTGTTTTGTCGCCTTCGGTATGTTCTTTACCGAATCCGTAGAAGTACACGTACTGTTTATTCTCCATCGAGTCTCTCCTGGTTGGGTTCTGATTCTCTTGATCCATTTTTTTCAAAAAAAGACGCGACATGCTAGCAGAGCAGACAGGGGAGTCAAGGCAGGTTTCGGGTGCTTTGGCTCATTCAGCGGGGTGGTATTAAGGGCGCTCTAGTCCACCTCATCTCCTGCCCGAAAAAAGGAGGAGAAGGCAGAAAAGGTTAAAAGATAGGAGTGACACCTTTTTTCTCCTTTTTTCACAGCTCATTAAAAACTGGACGGGGAATGAGATTGCCAATCTGACGCAAAACCGAGAAGCTGTTCCCATCTGGTTTAGTTTTTGTTTTCATACCCGTATCTTTCGATAAGGGCGCAATGCTAGCCAGCACTGTTTTAATTACCTATGGGACTACAGTGAACTTTTACCTTAGAATAAAGGACTTTGCATGAGCAAGAGGATGAAAAATGTCTGGATCGTGGCAAGCCTGTCAATGGTATGTTCCGGTTGCGGACACATAACGGTGAGTAAGGTTGGTCTTTTGTCCTTTGGCGATTTGGAAGGTCGTACAATACCTCCTGTCGTCAAAGGTCCAGTTTTAAGAGGGACGGACCGCGATACGTGGTTGTACCCCTTCTACTTTCTTTCTGCGGCAACGGAAGACGCTATAAAGGGAACAGAGTATGATACGCTGGTCAATTGTACGGTGACAACGCGTACGGGGTTATGGGCATTTTCGAACAGCATTGAGGTGGAGGGAACGGCTCTAAACAGCAAGACGCTACCTAAGGCAGGAGAAATAAAATGAAATTTTTTACTTTGCTTGCTTTTTTTATAGCAGGAGCGGGGCTGTTTCTAGTTTCAGGCTGTTATTATAACGGGAAAGGCATACCGTATGTTGCTCTGACATGTCCAGAGGATCCTATAGAAACGCCTTCAGCCGGCAAACAGATGCTTCTCGAACGGCGTCGGGCGGGCTTCTATTTTTTAAATCAGAACTTTAGACCCGCTCCCGATGTGGCTGTTTATCTGGAGCAGGCACATCAGCGAGCCAATACACCGGTTTTGCGAAATGCGGACATCAGACTCTCTACACCGATTGTTGTTTTTCCGGTGGCTGGTCCCCAATTCCAAGCTGCGGATGGGCCGGACTTAATATCTGTGAATAAGCAATAACAGCGTGCCAGCCGAAAAAAACGCCCTATGAAGTCAAAGCCCAAAGCTAAAACCTTTGCGTCCTTTGCGAGAACCCAAGTTGTTTCATAGTCGAGGTTGGTCGGAACAAGAGCGGGTTCCCATTTTTGGTCGCCGGGGTACGCCCTATAAATTAATGCTTTTACCTTAACCCCGACCGGCTTGCTCTCCGCCGTGAAATCGATTGTCTCTTTCTTCTGCGGACCTCCGTCTTCTGACTTCTGTTCTTTGGTACCCTGTGGCGCGGCGCAACCATTGGCGAAGACGGTTAACCATTTCCCTTTCCCGCCATTCTTGCCATTCCATTTTTTGCGCAGTATTGTTCACTCACTAGAATCGTGTATTTCAAAAAGGAAAACGGCTATGAGAAAACAAAACTTAATGAGTTTGGCAGTAGTGGCGGCAGGATTGTTGGTGGCGGGCCGGGCGCTGGCTGGCACCCTGAGAACCAATGGCGTTGCGCTGGCGCCAAAAGCGGGGCAGACGACATCGCATCAGACTGGGGATGACGGGACTTACCAGAAGGGCGTGGAACGGCCGAATCCGCGGTTCATCATTCAAGCTAATACCAACTGTGTTCTGGATAACCTGACCGGACTGATCTGGGCGAGGAACGCGGATTTAGGCGGTACGATGACTTGGTCCGATGCGATTGTCTACTGCGCGAATCTGAACTATGGCGGACAAACGGATTGGCGGGTGCCGAACAGGCGCGAACTGACTAGTCTGATTGATGCTAGCGAGCATCATCCTGCGCTGCCGGCGAATCATCCGTTCACCGGTGTGAGGAACGACTACTATTGGACGGATGCTGGCATCTGGGGCGGCGGTAAAGGCAATGCGCAGGTCGTGTATATGTACAATGGCTACGTGGACAGCTACAATACGGCCAAAGATAACTACGTGTGGTCAGTGCGCGGTGGACGATAGAAGATTAGATTCTTTGGTGATTTGACCTCATTACCTTGTGGAAAAGGTGTACTATCTTTTAACCTTTTCTTTCAGTTCAAATAATCCGCCTTCTTCCGTCCTCGCATTCAAGCATTTTGGTAAATTGTTGGTTCGTTGCATACTTATTCCACATCCAGCGGGCCGCCGGGCCGATCCTGGATGACGGTGTGGCGGGCGTGGGCAGAAGTTTCCGGCCAGTCTTCGTTGTAATGCAGTCCGCGGCTTTCTTTGCGGCGCTGGGCG
>CAZSSI010000029.1:0-12044 GCA_964609345.1 uncultured Verrucomicrobiota bacterium
AGCCTGTCACGCTGGATGTTGCGGGTTCGAGTCCCGTCGCTCCCGCCACTTCTAACCGGTTTCACCGGTGAGAAATCTATTTACTCGGTAAAAGGCTCCGAAAATAAAACAGCGCGGTTTTATGGGGGAATTTTATCGGAATCAAAAACCTCGTTGTTTAGGAATAATTATTGCTTTATTTGCCACAAATGCGGAAATAGCGCCTGAAGCGCTGGAAAAATAAGGTGGTTGAGTAGTGATTTCAATGGGCGACAGAGTTCCGATGTTTAAGTTGCGGCCGTATCGCGGACTGTTGCTGGCCTCGGTGTTTGTGCTGGTTGTCGGCGGCCTCTTGTCGGCCTATTTTTTTACTGAAGACGCCTATCAAACCGGCAACCGTCGTGGACTTTTTATTCTCATCGTTACGCTGGTTCTCGCCTTCCTGCTGGTGATTGTCGCCTTTTCGCGGTACGGCTTCCGCCATCTCTGGCACCACCGTCCCGGTTATAAACGCGGCTGAGGGTTTGACTTCGCCGGAGCTTTTCGCATAATCCCGCCTCTTTTTAACGCCGGCGTAGCTCAGTGGTAGAGCACCCCGAAAGTTCGGAGTGGTCGGCAAGTAGAGAAAAATTTGAAGATTTAGTGGCCGGCGTAGCTCAGTGGTAGAGCAGCTGATTTGTAATCAGCTGGTCGGGGGTTCAAATCCCTCCGCCGGCTCCACTTTCTTAAAATTGCGGAACTTCTGGCTTTTCCGGCCTGCATTCATTACAACCCGCCACGACATGAAGAAGCGCGCGGCAGTCGGAATGAGCGGCGGCACGGACAGTTCCGTGGCGGCGGCTCTGCTTGTCGAGCAGGGCTATGAAGTGATCGGCCTGACCGCGCACATGTGGAAAGACGGCTCGCGCTGTTGCTCACTCGAAGATGTCACCCGCGCCCAGAAAGTCTGCGCGGCGCTCGGCATCCGCCACTACGTCGTCAACGCGCAGGATCGCTTCGAAGAAAAAGTGGTCGCGCCATTCGTCAGCGAATACGCCGCAGGCCGCACGCCGTCGCCGTGTATCGCTTGCAATCAGTTCATCAAATTCGGCTTTCTGCTCGACCGCGCCGTACAGCTCGACTGCGATGTGCTGGCGACCGGCCACTACGCCTGCCTCGAGGAGCGCGACGGAGCGTTTCACTTGATGCGCGCCGTGGACCGCACGAAAGACCAGTCGTACTTTCTGCACCGCCTTTCGCAGAAACAGCTTTCGCATACTGTTTTTCCGCTCGGCGGCTGGACGAAAGAGAAAGTGAAGAAATGGTCGGCCGACCACAACCTGCCGATTGTGCCGCGCGGCGAAAGTCAGGATCTCTGTTTTGTCGAAGAGGGCATGTATCCCGAATTTGTCGAAGCGCGCGCGCCGGAAGTGAAGAAAAAAGGTCGCGTCCTCGACGATCAAGGCAAACAGCTGGCCGAACATGACGGCATACACCGCTTCACCGTTGGACAGCGCGGCGGAACCGGCGTCGCCGTCGGCGAACGCGTTTACGTCAGCCGCATCGACGCCGACAAAAACGAAATCACCCTTTCACCGCGCGAAGGCGTCATGCAGTCCGAATGTCTGGTGAATGGCGTGCACTGGATTGCAGGGGTTTTTCCGCAATGTGCCGCCGGCGTCCCGCCGGCCTTGTTTATAAAAGGTAGGGCGGTGTGTCCCACACCGCCGCGGACGGCTGGGACAGCCGTCCCTACCCATGATGTCCCGCAGACCTTTACGGTTCAGCCGCGCTACGGTCATCGTGGTTCGGCGGCCACGCTGGAAAAAATCAGCGACACCGAATTCAAGGTTTGTTTTGTCGAGCCGCAGTTCGCGCTGACTCCCGGCCAGGCCGCGGTTGTCTATGACGGCGACGAACTTCTCGGCGGTGGTTGGATCAGGGGAAAAGGATAACGTCACAATCGAGTTTCGCCGTGACCTTTATTTTGTATCCACCGGAATCAGGATCTCGTTCCGGCGCAAGAACCACGGAGTAAACGGAGGGTTGTAGCGGGCCCATACGGGATCGCCCGCAACCGTAAACCCTTTTACGCGAATCCACGCCTCCAATTGCGATTTGGAACGCAGGTAGTTTTTCTCGCTCCAGAAACCGGAGTAGCGCACAGCGGCGACCCGGCGGGCCGGAACCGGACGTAACGTGATCTTTGGATCTGCCGGTGCCGGAAGGGTTCCGAGCGTGTAGGTTGCCGGCATCATGAAACTCACGGCCCACTTTTCCTTCGCGGGCTGTTGTCCAACCGGAGCGGTCATAGCCACTTTGCCGTGCGTGCCGCTGTCACCGGAAATATATTGGAAGAGCGGCCTGAACGCCTTGTTCCCCGCGTCTTCCAGACTTCCGTCCACGACGGTTTCGGCGAGGATGCAAGGCGCGTAATCGCGGAGTTCAAACTGATCCTCTTTTTCCACTACCTTGTAAGCTGCTTCTTCGGTTGCCATGACATTCATCGCTCCCATGATTAGGACTGCCGTCGCCAGTATCATTCGAGTTACACGTTTCATGATCACCTCTTTCTTTTAAGAAGCTTGATCCGCGAATTACCGAAGCAAGCTTCGGGTTACAAAGCGCAGGCAAGCCCGCGCAGTCCATAGCTTATTACTATTTGCTAGATTCCGCCCAGATTAAGAAGGCCTCTAAAATGGTCTGCAACTTGCCTGTGTCTCCTGCACCATCAAATACTTTATTTTTGACCTCACACAGCATCCAGTCTGATCCGCGGTTACACATATCGGGTTCAATCCCCTTGGCGATTCGCGCCATCTGTTCCGATGATATATTTCGTTCCAAAGGCGAGAATGATTTGCTCTCGAGAGGCTTACTCTCTATGTCAATTTTGACCCACCATCCCGGATTGTCGCATGAGGTAATTGAGATACCGTGTTGTTGTTCCCAGTCGCCATTGCACTGCGATTGGTACCATTTCTGCAACCGGTCGATTTCATTCATAATTCTTTTCCATTTGATGATGCTATTTCCGCACGCGCGACTCCATTAATCCTTTTTCTTAATCGGATCAAGCACCCAGCGTTTGTTGAACCAGAAGTACTGCTCCGGATGGGCGTGGATTTCGGCGTCGAAGATGGAGACGAGCGCTTGCATCATCCGCTGCCAGTCTTCTTTTTTGTCGAGCGTCGGGTCGGGGAAGATCGGGTCGAACACTTTGTATTCGTGGTGCGTCCAGCCGCGGCGGAGCAGCGCGACCGGATAGATCGGGCAGTGTGCCATTTGCGCGAAGAGCGCGGCACCGGCGCCGAGGTTGGCTTTGCCGCCGAGAAAATTAATTTCCAGCGCTTCGGTGGCGGAGCGGACGTCGGGAAGAATCGCCAGCACTTCACCGGCTTTCAGGCGGCGCACGACATTGCGCAGTACGGTGGAGTCGTTCAGCACGACGTCCATGCCAGTGGCATTGCGCATCTGATTGAGCAGGTCGTCGGTGAGCGGATTTTTCTGCCGCCGTGCGATGGAGAAAACCGGTATGCCCGCCAGCTTGCAGGCGACGCCGCCGAGATCCCAGTTGCCCATGTGCGCGGTGGAAAAAATGAACGCGCCGTTTTTCCGGTAGGTTTCCTGCATGGCGACGATGCCGGGATAGAGCGGCAGGCGTTTCAGTTTTTCCGGTGTCAGTTTACCAAAGCGCGCGGCTTCGACGGCGTTGAAGCAGATGTTGCGGAGCGAAAGCCAGGCAATGCGTTTGCGTTCCCGAGCGGAGAAGCGGTCGCCAAACACCTGTTTCAAGCGCGACTCTGCTTTGTCGCGGCGGAAGCGCAGGACATAAAAGAAATACAAGCCAATCAGCCAGCCGACGGCCAGCGCCACGCGCAGCGGCAGAATGTTCGCCACGACGAACAGGACGCGGAGCATCGCGTATTCAAAAATATGTTTGGTCCGGTGTTTCATACGATATGGATTAATGGAATACCGGATTGTTGGATGATTGGGTAGAAAAGAAATGAAGTAACGAGACTGCTAACATTGCGGACTTCATTCATCCAATAATCCCTTAATCCAGTATTCCGGAGCGGCCTAGCTGCGTTTTCCATTGAATCTCCGCCGGGGCGGTTCACGCAAGAACGGTTGTGAGCGGGCGCCGACATAAACGGCGTCTTCGCCGAGCAGGTGTTCGAGTTTTTGTACCAGTTCCGGCGAGGCGGTCACCTGGGATGTTCGATCCGCTTTGATGAAAACCTTTTCGCCGGAATCGAGTAGGATGCAAATGTTCAGCGGCGTCGGGCCGGGATGCTCCTCCGCGATTTTTTTGACGGCCCGCAGTTTTTCCTGACTCAGCAAGGTTTCCGGCAGGTGCAGACTGACTTTGTCGGCGAAGAGGCCGGGCGCGGAGGCCAGCGGAAAAAGTTCCGACACCTGAATTTCGAGTTCGTCACGGAAGTCGCGGGTGATTTTTCCGGTCGCCATCAACGGCGCGCCGTCTTCGAGCAATTTTTCAAACTTCGGAAACTCGCTGGACCAGACGACGGCGTTGACGGCGGCTTCGAGTCCTTCGAGCCGGAAGCGGGCGTACGGTTTCGGGCTGTCGTCCGGAGTCTTTGGCTTGGTGAAAACCTTTTTATATTTGTCCACCAGTCCGCCGACGCGCACAAAAGTTTTCTGTTCGTCGGTTCCGGCGGCGACCAGCACGTCGGCCAGTTCGCCGATTTTCTGGAGCGCGAAGGTTTTCAGCGTCCATTCGTGCACAGAGAGCGGATGGCCGGAAATGTAAAAGCCGATCAATTCTTTTTCCGCCGAAAGCATTTCGCTGTCGGGCCACGGCTCGATGGCGGGCAGATCGTCGTCGCTGTCCTTAGCCGGGCCGCCGCCGCTGAACATATCGAAGAGCGAGCGCTGACCGCTCAGCTTATCTTTCTGCGCACTTTGCGCGCGGCCCATCGCCATTTCGATCCCGGCGAACAGGCGGCTGCGCGGTTTATGGCAGAAATCGAACGCGCCGCATTTGATCAGGCTTTCCAGCGTTTTACGGTTCACCTCGCGCGAATCCATGCGCGAGCAGAAATTCATCAGTCCGGTGTACGGGCCGTTGGCTTCGCGTTCTTTCACCAGCGATTCAACCGCACCGGCGCCGACATTTTTCACGCCTGCCAGGCCGAAGTGAACGGTTCCTTTTTCGGGGCGGAAACGCGCCAGTCCCTCGTTGACGCTCGGTGCGCGGACGTTAAGCCCCATTTCGCGCGCTTCGGCTAGCAGGAACGCCAGTTTGTCAGGCGTACCCATTTCACTCGAAAGCAGGGCGGCCATGAATTCTTCGGGGTAGTTGGCCTTCAGCCACGCCGTTTGGTAGGAAATGATGCCGTAGGCCGCGCTGTGCGATTTGTTGAAACCGTACTCGGCGAATTTTTCGATCATGTCCCAAAGTTTTTCGCCCAGCTTGCGGTCGATGTCGTTGGTCTTTTTGCAGCCCGCGATAAAATTTTCGCGCTGGGTCGCCATGACGGATTTGTCTTTTTTCCCCATCGCGCGGCGCAGAATGTCGCCTTCGCCGAGCGAGAAGCCGGCCAGCTTATTGGCGGCCTGCTGAATCTGCTCCTGATAGACGATAATGCCGTAGGTTTCTTTCAGCACCGGTTCTAGAAGCAGATGGTCGTACTGGATTTTGATCTTGCCGTGCTTGCGGCCGATAAATTCGTCGATGAACTGCATCGGGCCCGGACGGTAGAGCGCGATCATGGCGATCAGGTCTTCGATGCGGTCGAGGCCGATCTTGCGCAACGTGTCGCGCATCCCCGCACTTTCAACCTGAAACACGCCGATGGTGTCGCCGCGGTTAAGCAGGTCGTAGGTTTTCTTGTCGTCGAGCGGAAGTTTGTTGATGTCCAGCGTGACGCCGTGGTTGGTGCGGATGTATTCAACCGCCTCCTGAATCACCGTCAGCGTTTTCAGCCCGAGGAAGTCCATCTTGAGCAGGCCGATGTCTTCCATCGGTTTCATTTCAAACTGGGTGATCACCTGTTTATCTTTATCCCGCGAGAGCGGAAGAATATCGATCAACGGTTTTTCGCCGATGACGACACCGGCGGCGTGCGTGCCGGTATGGCGCGGCAGGCCTTCCAGAACCAGCGCATATTTCATGATCTCGATCGCTACCGGATCCTGCTTAGTCGCGCGCTTAAAATCGGGATTTTCTTCCAGCGCTTTAGCCAGCGTCGCACCGGGAGTTTCCGGCACCATCTTGGCGAGCTTGTCGCATTCCTGAAGCGGCAGAGCCAGCACGCGGCCGATATCGCGAATGACGGTTTTGGCACCGAGCGTTCCGAAGGTGATAATCTGCGCGACGTTTTCGCGTCCGTACTTGTCTTTCACGTACTCAATCACCTCGCCGCGCCGCGCCTGACAGAAGTCGATATCAAAGTCCGGCGGCGAAATGCGGTCGGGATTGAGGAAGCGCTCGAAAATCAGATTGTAGTGCAGCGGATCGAGCGCTGTGATGCCCAGCGCGTAGGCCAGCATGCTGCCGGCGCCGGAACCGCGGCCCGGGCCGACCGGAATGTTCTGACTTTTCGCGTAGGCAATGAAATCCTGCACGACGAGGAAATAGTTGATGAAGCCGGTTTTTTCGATGACGCCGAGTTCATAATTGAACCGTTCGGACACCTGTTTCTCGATGTCGGTTTTCGGATTGTCGAAATCGTCAATCGGATAAAGCTTCTTCAGACCGGCCCGGCCGATCGCCATCAGGTAATCCTTCTGGTTTTTATATTCCGGCGGAATGTCGAACGTCGGAAAATGAAGCGGTTTGTTTTTGTCTACCAGCTCTACGTTGCAGCGGCGGGCAATTTCTACCGTGTTGGCGAGCGCTTCCGGCTGGTCGGGGAAAAGCCGCTCCATTTCCGCGCCGCTCTTCATGTAAAACTCGCTGCCGGAATAACTCATCCGGCTCGGATCGCTCACCAGATTGCCGTGCTGGAGACAGATCAGCACGTCGTGCGCGTCGCGGTGCTCCTTCTTGATGTAATGCACGTCGTTGGTCGCCACCAGCGGCAGGCCGGTGCGCTTTGCCACCTCGATAATGTGCCGGTTGGCCGCCTTCTGCTCGGAAAGGCCGTGATCCTGAATCTCCAGAAAGAAATTGTTCGGGCCGAGAATTTCGGAATATTCCTTTGCCAGCGCCACCGCTTTATCAACGGCGCCTTCGGCACAAGCTTCCGCGATCTCGCCCTTCAGACAGGCCGACAGACCGATCAGTCCTTTGCTGTACTGCCGGAGCAGTTTCTTGTCGATGCGCGGCTTGTAATAGAAGCCGTCCAGATGCCCGAGAGAAACCAGATGCATCAGGTTGTTGTAGCCCTCGTTGTCCTCCGCCAGCAGAACCAGATGCAGGTTGTCGGCCTGCGACGTCTTTTCGTCCATGCCGTTGCGGGCAATGTACACCTCGCAACCAATGATCGGCTTAACGCCCGCTGCCTGCGCCTGCTTATAGAAATCGATCACGCCGTAAAGGACGCCGTGGTCGGTGATCGCCAGATATTCCTGACCGAGCTCCTTTGCCGTCGCCACGGCATCGGCCACCTTGCACGAGCTATCGAGCAGGCTGTATTCCGTGTGAAAATGAAGATGGCAGAAGGGAATGCTCTTCATTCGGACTCCTGATGCGCGATACGGGATGCGGGATGCGGGATACCGGAAAACTTCTGCCCGGATCCCGAATCTTGGATCCCGAATCTTCTCTGATTCATCACAGGGCGGCAGATTAATAAAAGCGTCATATTTTTTCCCCGGAAATTACTGCGACAGGAATCCCATATTACCGATCCCGCCCGCCGGGGAAAGACCGGAGTTTTCAACCCATGGAACTTTTTCTCTAAAGCCTTCCCAGCCTTAATAAAACAACCGGAAAAAAATCTACGGCGCGAGGGTGGCGGATGGCCGGAATTCGGGATGGCGGATTTGTCCGCCAGCTTCGGCGGTCCAGACCAGCAGGGCTGTACAAATAATGCAACCCGTCAGCACAACAGCGGCGAGTTTATACTGATGTCGCGGCTTGATGCGCATGGCGAGTAGTCCGGCGGCGGCGAGCGCCGTCGCGATGTAAACAAAAACTGCCGCAACGTCAGCCCGTTCTTCGTGTTCTTTCAAGAAAGCCATCGAAACGCCGTCCAGCTGAACTCCGGCATCGCCGGTTAGAAGACGCGCGGAGGCTCCGTCGCCGGTTTCCGTGACAACCGGAATGCTGAGGCCGCAAATCAGAACGATCAGCAGACCGGAAAGCAGGGCACCGCGATCTTTGCGGATAAGGCCGATCATCAGCGGAATGATAGCGACGGCGAGCCCGATCAGCGCGACGTGATTCAAGGCAACATGCAGATGCTCTGGTGTAAACATGGTGTTCTCCTTTTTAATTTTTATGCCGGGGCGTGCTGCAGCAGTTCGTAAAGCTGACGGTAATAGCCGCCGCGCGCTATGAGTTCATTATGTGTTCCCTGATCAATCAGTTCGCCGTGGCGCATGACGAGGATGCGGTCGGCGTAGCGGATTGTTGAAAGCCGGTGGGCGATGACAATGCTGGTGCGGTTTTTCATCAGCTTTCCGAGTGCGTCCTGAATGAGCATTTCCGTGGCCGTATCGACGTTGGCAGTGGCTTCGTCGAGCACGAAGAGCAGTTCAGGATTTTGCGCCAGCGTGCGGGCCATGACGATGAGCTGTTTCTGGCCGAGCGAAAGTCCGCCGCCGCGTTCGTTGAGAACGGTGTCGTAGCCGTCCGGCAGCGCGCTGATGAATTTGTGCGCGTTGACGGATTGTGCGGCGCGGACAATGTCGTCGCGCGTCAGGCCGGGATGCAGCAGGGAAATGTTATCGGCCGCCGATCCGGCAAAGAGGAATGGCTCTTGAAAGACGTAGCCAACGCGACTGCGCAGATCTTCTTTACGGAAATCGCGCACATCGGTTCCGCCGATGGTGACGCGCCCCTGCTGAACGTCGTAGAAGCGGCCGATCAGGTTGATGATGGTGCTTTTGCCCGCGCCAGTCGCGCCGACGACGGCGAGCACCTGCCCCGGCTCGACAGAGAAGCTGAGGTTTTTGATCACCCAGTTTTCTTTTTCGTAGGCGAACCAGACGTTTTCGAAGGCAATCGCGCCGCCGATGCGTTCGCCGGGCGCGGGCTGTTCTGGATTGAGAACCGTTTCGGGCGTGTCCATCAGATCGAAGATTCGTTCGGCAGAAGCCATCGCGACCTGAAACGCGCCGGCTTTATCGGAGAGCGAGCCGAGAGGGCGGAAGAAGTCGCGAATGTAGGCGAGGAATGCGATGAGCACTCCGACCGTCAGCGCATTTCCGCCATGCAGAAGCCACCAGCCGCCCGCGCCGAGAATGACGGCGATGGCCAGTGCCTGTCCGGTTTCAATGACGGGGAAGTAGATGCTGAACCAGCGGACTTCATCGTAGTTCGCGGCGCGCAGGTCGGTGTTGTGCGCATCGAAGTCGGCTTTCGCGGTCGGTTCGCGGTTGAAGAGCTGAATGGTGGGCATGCCGGTGATGTCTTCTTGCAGGAGTGCGTTAAGCGCGGCCTGCCGTTTGCGAATCTGCCGGTTGGCTTCGCGCAGGTGGCGGTTGACCCAGACGAGCAGGACAAAGAGCGGCGGAAGCAATGCGAAGAGAACGCCGGAAAGGCGCGGGCTGATGACGATCATGTAGCCCATGATGCCGAGTAGCATGAACAGGTCGGCAATGGTTCCGACGACGCCTTCTGTCACGAAGTTTTCAAGCCGTTCGATGTCGGAGGTGACGCGCGTAATCAGCATGCCGACCGGCATGCGGTCGAACCACGCCTGTTGCATGCGCAGCGCTTTTTTAAATACCGCGACGCGCAGGTCAAAAATAATCCGCTGGCCGATCCACGCGGTGAGCATACCTTGCAGGTACCGGAGTGCGTAGCCGACGACGGCGATGATCAGGTAAAGCAGGCTGATGTGCGAAAGCCTCTCGAACCGGATTTCGGCGGTTGCTTTTGTGTCCAGCAGGCAGGAGTCGGTTAGTTGTTTAATCAGTACTGGCAGGTAATTGATCAGGATGGAAACGGCCAGAATCAGCACCAACGAAACCAGCAGACTGCGCCAGTAGGGCAGCGCGTAACACAGGAGCCGCCTGGCAAATCCTTTATTTGCGGCGTTACTCATTGGTTTGCTGCACTCTCATAGCTTGTCATTTTATCGTTCAGGCTCCTGTGAATATCGAACAGCAGAACAGGGAACTCCGAATTTCGAAGTGCTGTCCTGCAGAACGTTCATATTCCTTCGGCACTCGATATTCCTTGTTCGGTGTTCTTCGGTTCATTCTCCCTCCTCCAGTTTTTCCTGAAGCTGTTGCAGGGTGTTGAGTTCGGAATAATAGCCAGCCTGCTTCACGAGTTCATCATGTGTGCCGCGCTGCGTGATGCGGCCCTCTTCGATCACGATGATTTCGTCGGTATAGCGCAGGGTGGAGACGCGATGGCTGACAAACAGGCAGGTGCGATCTTTCATGACCGGCTGGAGTTTGCCCATGATGGCGGATTCGGTCTGCGTGTCGACGGCGGAAAGCACGTCGTCGAGAATCAGAATCTGCGGCCGGCGCGCGATGGCGCGGCTGATCGACGTGCGCTGCCGCTGCCCGCCGGAGAGCGTCACGCCGCGCTCGCCAAGCACGGTTTGATAATGTTCCGGGAACTCCGCGATATCGCCGTTCAGATGCGCGATATCCGCCGCCCAGTCAACGGTTTCTTTGCCAGGCGCGGCGACACCGAACGCGATGTTGTGCTCCAGCGTCCGCGAAAACAGCACCGGCTCCTGCGCGGCGAAACCGATATGCTGGCGCAGTACGTCGAGCGGAATGGTTCGGATCGGACGACCTCCGACGGTCAGCTCGCCTTCCGTGACATCCATCAGGCGGGCGGCCAGCGAAACCAGCAGGGTTTTTCCGCTGCCGGTCGGGCCGGTGATGCCGACAGTTTTTCCGGACGGCACACTTAGGCTGATATGGCGCAAACGAACCGCGCCGTCAATTTCGAGCGAGACATCGCGCCACTCAAGCGATCCGTCCAGCGCCGTGATGGCGGAGTTGGTTTCTGTGGAATCGGCGATCTTCGGCTCGCGCTCGAAAAGTTCCATAATCCGCCGCCAGCTGACGCGTCCGCGCTGCATCAGACTCATCGTCCAGCTCAGCGAGAGCAGTGGCCATTGCATATAAAGAAGGTACTGTAAGAACTGCACGATCACGCCGACGCTGACCGTGCCGCGAATGATCTGTTTGCCGCCGACGTACAGCAGAAGCAGTGTGCCGATGCCGAACCAGAACGCCATTAGAGGCCAGAGAAGCTGCCGGGCGATTTGTAGCTGGATGGTTTTGCGGATCAGCCCTTTATTCAGCAGTTCAAAGAAACCGGTACGCCGTTTTTCCAGCGCGAACCCTTTGATACAGCGGATGCCGGAAAAACTTTCCTGTGCAAAGTTCGAGATATCGGAAACCTGTTCCTGCAGAACTTTCTGTCGGTCGCGCATCACGTTGAGCACCAGAAAGAAGAAAACAATAATCGGGATGTAGAGTGAAAAAATCAGCAGGGCAAGCTTCGGGTTGATCCAAACCATCACGATCGAGGCAAATAGCAACGCCGCGCCGGTTCGCAGGCCCTGCAACAGTCCCTGGCCGATGGCGTCGGTTACAATCGTCAGATCCGATGACATACGCGTCATCAGATCGCCGGTGCGCTCTTTGCGGAAAAACTCTGCGTCGAGCCGGGTCAGGTGGGCGAACAGGTCGCGGCGAATGTCATATTCGACTTTATGGGAAAGCTTGAGCGGAATTCCGCGCAACTGGCGGGCAAACCAGATGGAAAAAACGGCCAGCCCGGCATAAAGAAACGTATAGCGCCACAGTTCGGCGTGCGTCAGCGAGCCGCCGGTCAGACCGTCGACCGCCAGCCGCATCAGATACGGCATGATCAGGTTGACGACGACGGTCACCAGCACGCAAACGCAGGTCAGCACGATCTCGGCCTTATGCGCCGCAAGGTATCTTTTCAGGCTGACCGGTTTTGAGTTCAA
>CAZSSI010000030.1:0-12043 GCA_964609345.1 uncultured Verrucomicrobiota bacterium
CTAGTTGAAATCCGGATTCTCCCAGAATATCGGCGCGCTGTTCGGCCAGCACGAGGATTAATGAAAATTCGCTGGCCTGCGCGAGGCGTGCGCCGGTTTCGTGCGCGAAGTCCGCCGGTTCCCCGACTTTACGAAAGAGGTAGCGGAAGCATCCGTATTTGACGGCCATCAGCAAGACGCAAAGAATCAGTGCGGGCAGGGCGATAACTTTAGCGGCTGACGGGTCGAAGCGAATGCCGAGGACGAAGAAGAAGAAGACGAGGAAGAAGTCGCGGAAGGGTTTGAGCTGTTCGGAGAGGAAGTAGGAGAGCGGGTTGCGGGCGAGGGCGACGCCGGCGATGAAGGCTCCGATTTCATAGGAGAGGCCGAGTTCGTGCGAGAGCAGGGCGATCAATAAACACCAGCCAAGGGCGAGCAGTTGAAGGGTTTCGTGGAACCGGTCGCAGCGCGCCATGATGCGCCGCAGGACGATCTGCTCGAATGCGAATGCGGCGGCGATAAGTAAAATTGCTTTAACCGGCAGAAGTAGCCATTGCGCCGGGCTGGCTCCGTTGGCTCCCAGGAAGATCAGCAGGATGATGGCGATGAGATCCTGCGCGATGAGGATGGCGATGCAGTAGGCTCCCATGCGTTTGTGGTGCAGGGCGGTGGTCGGAAGCAGTTTGAGGACGAGGATGGTGCTCGAGAAGATGAGCGGCAGGCTGATGAAGAAGGCAGCGCGCAGATCGAATCCCCAGAGCAGGCAGAACAGCGCCGCGACGGCGGCGGATACGACGGAGTTGCCGAGCGTGAGCAGGAGCGTTTGTTTGAAGAGCTCTCCCAGTTGGCGCGGATGCAGGACGAGCCCGGCGAGGAAGAGTAGCAGGGTGATGCCGAGGCCGGAGACGCCGTCGAGGAAGTCGGTGTTGCCCACCATTCCGAGGCCGGAGAAGCCCATGAGGAATCCGCCAGCGAGATAGGCGACGATGAGCGGCTGTCGCAGGACGAGTGCCAGCCAAGAAAGAGCGGCGCAGATGATGAGGATCAGGCTGATTTCAACGAATACCGTTTCTCCCATGGCGGAACCTCCTGTCCGGCGAGATTGAATAAGGTTGCGCCGAACGGAGATATACTCTTTATTATCGGGCTTGTTTTCAAGGTAAAGCGGACAGGGAAAACCAATGAGCATTGTGCATATTTCTTTATGGGCGGGCGTTGCCGGATGGACGGTTGCGCAAACGACCAAGATGATTATTTGTCTGGTGCAGAGCCGTCGGCTGGATTTCCGTTATCTGGTGAGCACCGGCGGAATGCCGAGCGCCCATTCGGCCATGGCCAGTTCGGTGGCGACCGCGATGGGGTTGGCCGAGGGATTTTCTTCGCCGATGTTTGCGCTGAGCTTCTGCTTTGCGGCCGTGGTGATGTTCGATGCGCAATCGGTTCGTGCGGCGGCGGGCAAGCAGGCGCGTCTGCTCAACCAGATCGTGGACGAGCTTTTTAAGGCGCATCACCTGTCGGAAAACAAACTCAAAGAACTGCTGGGCCACACGCGGCTGGAAGTGTTTTTCGGACTACTGACGGGCATCGTTTCGGCGCTGGCGCTGTTGCGGTTTTTTCCGGAATAAAAAAAGCCCCTCCGCCGTGGCGGAGAGGCTTTCCTGAGTGCAAGCGAGCGCACTTAGGCGGCGCTGATGGCGCTCATCGGGCAGGTCGCTTCACAGGCACCGCAGTCGGTGCAGCTTCCGGCGTCAATGACGTACTTGCCGTCGCCCGCGCTGATTGCTTCTACCGGACACGCACTTTCGCAAGCGCCGCACATTGTGCAGTCGTTAGAAATTACATAAGCCATGATTCTTCTCCTTGGTTAATCGCAGGCCCGTCTGCCTGCTTTTGATGGCGGGGAAGCTATCACCTTCATTCCGGGAGTTCAAACCGGAAACTGAACGGACTTTTGGCCTGAAAAGCTTACTCTTCGCCGGTTTCTTGCGGCAGTGCGGGGCGTTCGCCGGGAAGTTCGACCTTTTCGATTTTTCCGAACCGGCTGGTGATTTTGCGCGCCGAGGTCTGCGCTTCATCCACATCCTTGTGGGCCTGACCGATATGCGCGGCCAGCTTATCCATCCGGTCCTGGAACCGGCCGAAATCCTGTGCCAGAGCCACCAGATGATCTTTGATCAGGTGAACCTGCTGGCGGGTTGCGGAATCTTTCAGGACGGCGCGCGCGGTGGTGAGTACCGCCATCATGGTCGTCGGCGAAACCATCCAGACGCGGGCGCGCTGGGCTTCTTCGACCAGATCGGGATAATGTCCGTGGATTTCGGAGAAGACGGCTTCCGCCGGAATAAACATCATGGCGCCGTCGGCGGTTGTGCCGGGAATGATGTATTTGGCGGCGATATCCTTAATGTGTTTCTTGATGTCTTGCCGGAACTGCCGCTCGGCGGCGGTGCGGTCGGCGTCGCCGAGCGACAGGTCGGTCATGCGCTGATAACTTTCGAGCGGGAATTTTGAGTCGATGCAGATCGTGCCGGTCGGTTCAGGCAGAAACAGGACGCAGTCGGCGCGTGCACCGCTCGGGAAGGTGTGCTGAAGCGAATAGCTGTTTTCCGGTATCATGTTTGAGATCAGTGCGCTGAGCTGTACTTCGCCGAACGCACCGCGCGAGCGTTTATCCGAAAGAACTTCTTGCAGACTGACGACATTGCCGGTGAGCTGGTCAATTTTTTCCTGGGCTTTGTCGATCAGCGCCAGTCGCTTGAGCACGTCGCCGAAAACGGTGGTGGTATCTTTGAAGCCTTTTTCCAGCCGCTGTTCCACTTTTTCGCCGATCTGGTCGAGCCGCTGATTATTGGAAACGATCAGCTTTTCAACCTGCGACTGAATGGCCTCCTCGCTTTTGCGGGTGCGGCTGTCGATCTGTTCCGTCAGCGTATTGAGACCGCGCGTGAGCATTTCGAGCCGCGCATCCTGCCGGGAGTTTCCGTGCAGTGCCAGCCCTGTTTGCACCAAGACCAGTAAGGCAAGAAGCCCCAGAAGGATCAGAATAAAAAGCTCCATAACTATCTCCAGGTGAACGTTGTCCGGCACCCCGCGACGCTTGACACTTTACGCGGCCCGCCCGATACTGCAACCGTTTTATTTCTTTAACCGGAACGTCCAACATCATGAAATTCTTCCGCAAAAAAAATGTTCGCTCTGCCGAAATCAGTTCAAAACCCGCCGAGCCGCATGCCGATCACGGGCTTTATTCGCGGTATACTGCAGATGTTTTGCCGGATGAGTATGCGCCCGGCATTGCCGGACGCCAAACTCATCGGACGTCGCGGCACAGTCCGGTTCGCCACCGCGAACCTGACAACCGCACTAGCAACTGGGCCATGGCAGTCCTTTTATTACGGACGGGTTTGATTGCCGCACTGTTAGTCGGCGGTTTTTTTGTGCTGAAGCTGGTATTGAATCGCATGGCGGAACCGTCCGAGAAGGAACAGAAAAGCTGGGGTCAGACGGGAAAAGGAGGCGCAACATCTGCCGTTTCTACCGGAGATCCAAATGCGCAGGCGTTGGGTGTTAGCCCTGAACTGATTGGGCAACGATTGGGGCAGTGGGAGGAAGCAGAACGGCACCTGCGTTCAGCTGAAGCGTTAAGCCGCCGCGGAATCGAAGAGGAAGCAATTCAGCGGCTTGGTCTGGCCCTGCAAGTTATGCCGGATAACCGGGCTGCGCAGGAGATGCTGGTCGGTATTTATATGCGCCGCGGACTTTATGCAGAAGCTGTGCCGTTGTGCCTCCGCCTGCTGGATCAGGAGGGTTGGCGGCAGGAATTGCAGATGAATTTGTTGCGTTCTCTGCAGATGAGCGGACAGGCAGCCTCTGCAGTGGTGTTGGCCGACCGGATGCTGCAGGAGCAGCCGAATAATTTAACCGTACTTTCGATTGCCGCCACCGGGCAGATGGGTCTGGGCAATACGAATTCCGCGCTGACGCTGTTTGAACGGATGCTGCAAAACGACGCAAAAAACATCGTTGCGCTGAGAAGCTGCGGAGTCATTCATTTTGCACGCGGCGATTATTCGAATTCCATTCCGTACTACGTAGAGCTGGTGCGGCTTGATCCGAAACCGGACTATTATCAGGCTCTGGCCCGTTGCTATGCCCAGCAAGAGCAGGCAGGGAAAGCGGTTCTTTTCATGGGACAGGCAGCCAGCCTTTTCGGCGAAGCAGAAGTTTCTCCTTGGCTGAAAGATGCCGGTTACAATCCGATTCGTGAAAGCGCAGAGTTCCGGTCATTTGCCGACCGCCTTGTCGGTGTTGAAACCCGCAAGGCCATCGAGGAGATCAGCAAGCGTGAAGCTGAAAAAGCCGAGCCACAGATGCCTGCTGGCTTGGATCTTCCAAAACAGCCCGCTTTGCAACTACGCAAATAGAAGCGCGACATGATCTTGTCTCAACAGGTGCGGCGTCCGTTGGTCGGAGTCGCCCTGTCTATGGCGGCGGGTCTTTATATCCAGCGCTGTTTTGGCGGCTCGCCGATACTTCTGCTCACCCTAACCGCTTTTCTGCTGGCTTTCGCCTGCTGGTCTGTCGTGCACCGCCGGACGACGCTGCTGATTTATATCGTCTGCGGCCTGCTGGCCGCCACGCACAACGCAATCGAAGAGATGCCGGCATTTTCCCGTGCGGTTCTACCGGTCGTTGAGGTGAACTTCAACGAACAGGAGCTGACCGGAACAATCGAAGATGAGCCTTCTGTTTCAAGCGCGGACGAAACAGCCTCTTTTTTGTTTCGCGTTCAGACTGTACGTTGCGGAGAGCAAAATCTGCCAGCAGACGCCAGTCTGCGGGTTTATCTGAAAGATTGCACTGCGCCGATGCGCTTTGGTGAACAATGGCGGCTGAAAGGTCGCTACACCGGGTATGAAAGATCGCGCAGCGGAACCGACGGATTTCTCAGTGTTTCCGGGCCGGATGTTTGTAAAATCAAAGAAGCCGGAAACACATTGTCCGGGCGGTGCTATGAAGTCCGCCGCCGCGCCGCCGCCTTCCTTCAGTTGGGGGTTAAGGCATTTCCTGAACAGACGCAACTGTTGCACGCCATGCTGCTTGGCTACCGGCAGGCCATTCCTCCGGATCTTTATCGGATATTTACCCGCACCGGCACCCTGCATATCTTTGCCATTTCCGGCCAGCATGTTGTCATTCTGGCCGCCATCTTTATTGCCGGACTCAAAATTTTCGGTGTGATCCGTCCCCGCTGGGGGCTGTTCCTGCTTCCGGTTCTTTTTCTCTACATTTTCACCACGGGACTGCAACCAAGCGCATTGCGCGCTCTGGCGATGGCGGCGGTATTTTTTGTCGCCCCGCTGGCCGACCGGCGCCCCGATGCGCCGACATCCATTTCGCTGGCCACTATTTTGTTGCTGGCATTTTGGCCGTCAAGTATTGGCGACCCGGGCTTTCTACTTTCTTTCGTCGTGGTTTGCGGCCTCATTATAGTGGGCGGCTGGGCCACACGGCAAATCAACGGATTTCGTTTGGCGGGCTGGGATGTTCCGCTTCAACACCTCAGTGGACCGCGCCCGGCGGCCGCGCTGTTACGCAGTACCGGCATGCTGATGCTCACGTCGCTGGCGGCCTGGCTTTTCTCGGCACCGATTACCGCCTGGTTTTTCAACACGATTTCACCAGTCGCGCTGATCGGGAATCTGGCGGTAATACCGCTGACCTTTATGATCATGCTCGCCGGATGCCTGGCTTTGCTGGGCGGCGTGTTGTTTTTACCCGCCGCTGCGGCGCTCTTCAATCAGGCCAATTTGCTGTTTATCAGCTTGTTGATATGGATCGTGCGCTGGCTGGCTGAGCTGCCCGGCGCCTGCTGGGCGGTTCGCGCGCCTTCTGCGCTGGCGACCGGCTTTTGGTATGCCGGATTGATTTTGTTTTTCACCGGGCCGGTTCGCTGGCGGAAGGGCGCGCTATGTCTGGTGCTGTGTTCCGTGGTGCTGTGGGGCGCACAGCACATCGAGCCGCAACGGAATGTGAATATTTTACGCGAGGGACGTTCGGTGGTGGCGGTTCGGCTGCCGGAGCGCGGGTGGGTGCTGGTAACCGACGGCAACCCGTTCAGCACGATGCGAACAATCCGTCTTCTGCAACAAGAGGGCATCAACCGTCTACATGCTCTGGTCGTGAGCGATGCAAAAGCAGATGCCGGGGCCGTCCGGCAGTTGCAGGAAATATTCCATCCGCAACAGATTCAGACGGGTGAAAATAACGGCGACAGGAGCTGGTTCACAGGTGAAGGAAGCGTACGTATTTCACTGAGCCGGTGATGAATTTCTACCGTTTCTTGTCGAGCGATACAGTAGCGATTTCCAGCTGGTCAACCAGCGTTTTGAAGTCGCCCGAACCGCGCACCTTATTAAATTCTTCGCGGCTCATCCATGCCAGCGCCAGTTGCGGGTCGATTAGTTGAACACCTCGCTTCAGTGCCGCAATGGCTTTATCGGGCTGACCATTCTGCACCTGAACCTGCGCCAGCAGGAAATAGATCGGCGCAACGTCGGTGACGTTTTGCGTTAGTTTAGTCAGGAAATCCGCAGCGTCTTTCCAGCGGCCCAGTTTAGTCAGATACAATGCGTATGTCTGCATGGTGTCCAGATCGGTTGGCTGCAGATCAATATACTTTTCGAAATGAAAGACGGCCTCGTTGTCGCGCTTCATTTTGCGGTACAGTGCAGCAAGGTTTTTATGACTTACGGCAGCCTCCGGACGCAATTCCAGCGCTCTTTTCAGGTTCTTCTCGGCCTTATCATATTCTTCTGTGCCGATGTAGGCGGCGCCTAGACCATTTGCCACATCGAAGGTTTCTTCTTCCTTCAGAGCTTTTTCCAGATGCTGTGCAGCCAGCGCGTATTCCTGACTCTGGAGATAAAGCTGCCCCATAGATCCGTGCAAACCTTCAATATCCGGATAAGCGGCGACCATCTTCTGAAAATGCTCCAGTGCCTGTTTGGGGTCATTCATGGTTAAGGCCTGCTGCCCCATGATGATGTGATAGGCGGCATTTTTCACCCATTTGGTTGAAAGAGGCTTCGGCCCGGGTTCTCCGTCATTATCCAGCGGCAATGCAACAGACCGATAATCCATCACCCAAAGGGCATCCGTCGGCAGGGTATAACTCGGTATAAAAACGGTTTCTTTGGTTTGGATTTTTTTTGACGGAGTCCGGTCGCTTAGAAAATTGCGAATGACCACGGCGACCAGAGACACGGAAAGCACGATAACCAGCGCGCCGAAAAACATCGAAACAATGTGACTTCGACGCAGGTCGCGCTGCCGCTCCTCGAGGCGTTCCCGTGCAATTTGCGGGGTAAAATCCTTCTCGAGGTCGTGCTCGCTACCTTGGTAGATGTCGCGGATTTCGTCTTTTTTCTTCTGCATGAGCAACTCCTCCTGCTTTCCCCGTACGCGCAGGAATATGGGGTAAGTGACGGGATTCGAACCCGCGACATTCAGAATCACAATCTGACGCTCTAACCAACTGAGCTACACCTACCATTATTCGAAAGCGTGCTAGAGTAATAAAAAGTCATCGGAAAGCAAAATATATCTGTCCTATTTTACGGCGTTGTCTTTGCCGATGGAAAATTTGTCGAAAGCGATACAGTTGCCAGCTCCAGTTGATATAACAAGGTTTCAAAAGGCTCAGTCCGGGCGATTTTTTCAAAAGCAGGGTCATGCATTTTCACAATGGCCTGCCGCGGGCTTAAAAACCGCGCAGAGTACCGCAAGGCATCGACCGCGCGTTCTGCATCGGCATCCCGTGCGGCGGTCTCCGCCAGTAGCAGATGAACGGCGAGAGGATCCGTCGCGCCATCCATCTGTTCGAGAAACCCGATCGCATCGCGCGGGCGTCCGGCCGCAGTCAGATAGGACACATAATGTTCCAGTAGCGGCGTATCCTGCGGATTGGCGGAAAGATATGTTTCAAACGCGGCCACCGCGTCATTGGTGCGCCCGGTCTTCTGGTACAGCAAAGCGAGATTTTTGTAACAGCCGGACAAATCCGGCTGCTGTTGAAGCGCCTGCTGTAAAACCGATTCCGCCTGCTCGTATTCCCCTAGGCCCAGCCGTGCGACCCCCAGATTATTGAGTGTCACGACAGATGAACCTTCTGTCAGCGCCTTTTGCAACTGTTCAGCGGCCCTTTCAAAATGCTGTTGCTTCAAGTAGGCGGTGCCGAGATCTCCGCGAATCCCAGTCATGGCGGGAAATGTTGTAAGGGCGACCTCAAAATGATTTTGTGCTGTCTCCAGCTCTCCCTGACGAAGCGCCAGCTCTCCCAAAATGGTGTGATAGGCTGCGTTTTTTATCCATTTGGTCGAAACCTTCTTCGGTCCGGGCCGTGCACTGCCATCCGCTTCAACGGCAACCTTCCGATACTCCAGAACCCACTGCTCATCTGCGGGGAGCGTATAAGCAGGCACGCCGGACGATTTCCCCCTCACAGGCACATCAGCGACTGGTCCTAATAAAAAATCGTTAACGAAGGCGGAGACCAAAATGGCGACTAGCGCCAGAGTCAGCAATCCGGCGGAAAGATTGAAAATCTGCTGGCGTCGCAGTGAGCGCTCAATGAGTTCAGCAATTTTGTGCTCCGGTGTCGCGTCCGCTTCTGAAGAAGCGTCCTTCGTGCGGTAGATGTCCCGGATATCTGTGTCTAGCTTCTTCATGACCTGTTCAGATTCGATATTCCTGCCGTAATGCGGCATCGGCCAGCACCAGTGCGGCCATTGCTTCCACGATTGGAATTGCGCGAGGCAGAACACATGGATCATGCCGCCCTTTGGCCTCCAGTGTAACCATGCGTCCGGTCAAATCGGCCGTGTCCTGCGCCAGCCCGATGGTCGCTACCGGCTTGATGGCAATCCGGAACACCACCGGCTCGCCGTTTGAAATTCCGCCCTGTACGCCGCCGCTATAGTTCGTTTTCGTTCCCAGCCGAGCGCCCTTTTGGATAAAAGCGTCATTGTGCTGTGAGCCGCGCCTCAGCGCACCCGAAAATCCGGAACCGATTTCAAATCCTTTAACCGCTGGAATCGAAAGCATCGCTTGCGCCAATTTAGCCTCGAGCTTATCGAACACCGGCTCGCCCAGTCCGGCGGGGAATCCGCGGCAGATGCAGGTCAGCGTGCCGCCCAGCGAATCTTTTTCGTCGCGGGCCTTTTCAATGGCGGCAATCATCCGTTGAGCCGTTTCGGCATCCGGACAGCGCACCAGATTGGCGTCAACCAGATCGCGGGTAAGACCCTCGACGTCAATTTCCGGCGCGGAGATTTTCCCGACGGAGCTGACGTAGGCGACGATCGAGACAGCGCCGAAGCGCGTCTTCAGCCATTTTTCTGCAATGGCGCCAGCCGCCACGCGGCCGATCGTTTCACGGGCGCTTGACCGGCCGCCGCCGCTGGAGGCTTTCACGCCGTATTTCATTAAATAGGTGTAGTCGGCATGCGACGGGCGCGGCACAGCGGACAGGTTGCCGTAATCGCCGGGGCGCTGGTCCCGGTTGTTCACCGAGAGAGCGATCGGTGTGCCGAGCGTTATACCGTTTTCTGTGCCGGAAAGGATGGTCACCTGATCGGCTTCGTCGCGCGGAGTGGTCAGCGCGCTCTGCCCGGGACGGCGGCGATCCAGTTGCGGCTGAATATCTGCTTCCGTCAGCGGCAGATTGGATGGGCAGCCGTCCACGATAGCGCCGACAGCTTTGCCGTGCGATTCGCCAAACGTGGTGGTTCTGAAAAGTGTACCGAATGTGCTGCTCATAACCGTTCTCCGGGAAAGCGTTCAAACAACGGGACGGGTTATACACCCTTTTCTCTGGCAATGTAAAAAGTTTCCGCAGTTTTTCCGGATCGCGGAAAATACCGAAGAAAAATGGTGCTCGAGCGGGGACTCGAACCCCGAAGGCCTTGCGGCCACCAGCACCTCAAGCTGGCGTGTCTACCAATTTCACCACCCGAGCCCGGAGAATGAAGGTGCAGAACATAACGGTTCACTCTATGGGGGGCAAGCGGATATTTCCACGCATTGAGAGGCGGGGTGGTAGACGCGCCCGGGCTCGAACCGGGGACCCGCTGATTAAGAGTCAGCTGCTCTACCAACTGAGCTACGCGTCCGTCAAAAGAAGGCGCAAAAGGTACTGTGCACTTTCCGCTAACGCAATAAAAAAGCTTGGGCGCGGCGCGGCAACTTGGTGGTTAGTGCGAACGGCGCTTCCGGTGATGATGGTGGTGTTTCCGGCGGTAGTCTTTCCATAGATGCGGCTGCCACCATCGCCCTGTACCGGCCAGCAAAACAAAAACTGAAAGCAGGATCGTGATCATCAGCGACAGCCGAACTCTAGTTTGCGCAGCTAGGTCGCCCGGATCCGAGTTCAGATAAAAAGAGAGCGTCAGCATCGATCCGGTGATCAGTACGAGAGCCAGCGCCAGCAAAAACGGCCCGGGAATCCGCAGCTTAAAATTCGGCACTCCTCCGTGTTGCGGCAACATAAGCTCTCTCCTTTCAATGGCCCGCCATGAACGAGGTCGCGAGGCGGGCGGGGCGAATGGGCAAGGCGGGACTCGAACCCGCATGCCGTGAGGCACAAGATCCTAAATCTTGCGTGTATACCAATTTCACCACATGCCCGTCAAAAGCTGAATAAGAGAATACAAAAACACGTCCGCATACAAGGGTTTATTTGCCCGTTCGGCAAAAAGCAGCTACACTCAACGCAAGAAACGGGGGATTGTCAGCATGAAGATCAAACTGAACTTTTTCGGCGCGGCGCAAAACGTCACTGGCTCCTGCTATCTGGTGGAAGCGGGCGGCACGCGAATTCTGGTGGATTGCGGGCTCTATCAGGAACGCGATCTGAAACAGCGCAACTGGGATCCTTTTCCGGTTCCGCCATCCACGATTGATGCCGTTCTGCTGACGCACGCCCATCTCGACCACTGCGGGCGGCTACCGAAGCTGGTGAAAGACGGCTTCCGCGGGAAAATTTTCTGCACTCCCGCCACGGCGGATATCGCGCAGATCATTATGAAAGACTCCGCCTTCCTGCAGGAAGAAGACGTGAAGCAAAAAAAAGTGCGCCACGAAAAACAGGGCAAAACCAGTCCGTTCCCGTATGAGCCGCTCTACACACAGGCCGATGTCGAAAAAACCGTTCCGCTTTTGACGCCGGTCGGTTACAAGGTGTCGATTCCGGTTGCCGCCGGAATGACCGCCACCTTCCGCGAGGCCGGCCACATCTTCGGCTCAACCAGCATTAAGCTGACGGTCGGACAGGATGGTGAATCGCGTTCTATTCTTTTCTCCGGCGACGTCGGTCGCTGGAATATGCCGATCATCAACGACCCGGATCAGTTTGAAGACGCGGATTATGTTCTGGTTGAATCCACTTACGGCAACCGCACGCACGGCGAAGTAAAAGATATTCCCGGCGAACTGGCCCGTATCATTAACGCGGCAACCAAAGCGGGCGGCAACATCGTCATTCCGAGCTTTGCCGTCGAACGAACGCAGGAACTGCTTTTTCACCTCAACGGATTGCTGCGCGAAAACCGCATTCCGCACCTGCTCACCTTCGTGGATAGTCCGATGGCCATTCGAGTGACCGATGTTTTCAAAAGGCATTCCGAACTGTTCGACGCCGAGACGCTGGAACTTTTGCGCAACGGCAGACATCTGTGCGACCTGCCGGGGCTGACTCTATCGAACACCACCGATCAGTCTAAAGCCATCAACCACATCAAAGGAACGGCCATCATTATCGCCGGATCCGGTATGTGTACCGGCGGGCGCATCAAACACCACCTGAAAAACAACATCAGCCGCCCCGAAAGCACCATTCTCTTTGTCGGTTATCAGGCAGTCGGAACCCTCGGTCGTCTCATTCTGGACGGCGTGAACCCGATTCGAATTTTTGGTGAAGAGCAAGAAGTCAAAGCGCGCATCGAAAAAATTGACGGCTTCTCCGCGCACGCTGACCAGAACGAACTGCTACGCTGGATCACGGCGC
>CAZSSI010000031.1:0-11908 GCA_964609345.1 uncultured Verrucomicrobiota bacterium
GCAAGATCGAACTTCGCGCAGAAACCTTCGACGAACAGGAAAGGCAGCTCTACGCATTGCTGGCGCTTCCCCAGCTCCGCCGCTGCTGCATCGATGCCACCGGCATCGGCCGCCAGTTCGCCGAGCGCGCCCAGCAGCGTTTTGGAACCTACAAGGTCGAGCAGGTACAATTCACCGGCCCGGTCAAAGAAGAGCTGGCCTATCCGCTGCGTGCTGCCTTCGAAGACAAGTCCGTCCGGATCCCAAACGACGAACTCGTCCGCGCCGATCTCCGCGCCGTAAAAAAAGAAACCACCGCCAGCGGCAACATCCGCTTTACGGCGGATCGCGGCAAGAATGGCCACGCCGACCGCTTCTGGGCTTTGGCGCTGGCTCTCCACGCCGCTAAGGATGCGGGCGGGCCAATCATTCAACCGCACGCAATCCACACGCAGCGGGCCACGCAGTTCAATCGTAAATCAAGGGAGCTCGCAGGATAATGAGCAACAACATCAAACAGAAAATCAAAGACCTCGACGCCGCCCGCTCGCCATACAACACGCTGCGCGGCCTCACCATTCAACGCGCCGTCTCCATGCTCGACGACGCCGAGCGCGGCATCTACACCCGCCTTGCCTGGACTTCCCGCAAGATCGAAAAACGCTGGTCGGTCATGATCGGCCTCAAGAAAAACCGCGAGGGCGCGTTGCTCGACATGGACTGGGATATCCGCACCGTGCCGGAAGATCGCCTGCCGAAAGGCTACACGCAGGCGCAGGCCGATGCCCAGGCTGACGCGCTCCGCGCCGTCTATGAACAGATCCAGAACATCCGCGAGGCCATCAAGTTTCTGCACCTCGCCTCCTTCCGGGGCTTTGCCCATCTGGAAAAAATCAATGCCGCCGGAAACGAAACGCTCCGCGCCGACGATATCGTCCGGCTCGAGCCCATCTTCCAGTGGCACATGATTCGCGATGGCATGAACGGCAACTGGCGGTTCGATGAACTGCTGACCGGAGCTTTTAACTCCGCCACCGAAATCAACATGAAGGGCATGATCTACCGCGAGGTCGAAGACCCGATCTACGAGGTCGCTCTGATTGCCTACGTTTACGAAATGCTGGGTCGTAAGGACTGGGCTGGCTTTGTCGAGGTCTTCGGCATCCCGGACATTTTCTTCGTCATGCCGCAGAATACCGGCAAGGACGATCAGGCCACATGGGATGCGTTCATCGAAGAGGCCATCGGTGCCGGGCGCGGCAAGTTGCCGTTCGGATCGACCATTGAAACGGCGGGTGGCGACGTGCGCGGAACCAACCCGTTCGAGGGCTTTGTGAAGTTCCAGCGCGAAGACGTTGTGCTCGCCGGTACCGGCGGGAAACTCACCATGATGGCCGAGAGCGGATCAGGCACGCTGGCCGGTGGAGCACAGGCCGAGGTCTTCCAGCGGATCGCCGCCGGGGAAGCCCGCGAGATCTCCGAAATCTTCCAGCAGGCCATCGATGCGCCGTTGCTCGCCGAGAAATTTGCAGGCCAGCCCGCGCTGGCGTGGTTCGAAATCGCCGCCGAGGATGTCGAAGATACCACGGCCACGGTCACGAACATCGCCGCTCTCGCCGCGCAAGGCTACATCACCGAACCCGATCAGGTGCAGGAAAAGACCGGACTGCGGGTGAGCTACCAACCGCCTGCATCGCCGATGCAGCCGTTTGGCAACAGAGATCAGCGGTCAGAGGTCAAAGGTCAGAGCTGGTTGGGAAAACTTTTCAATCGCTCACCCGCCACTCGCCACTCGCCACTTGCCACCGAAGACGAGCTTTTGAAAAACGCTCGTCTTGCCCTTCTCACCGCCCGCTCCGAAGACTGGGCCCCGGTCGCCGACCGCCTTCAGCAAATCATCGACGACACGCCGGATGCTGACCTGTTTAAAACCTTGGAAAAATTCCGCACGGACGAACTCCCCGAGCTGGCCAAGAAACTGATGGACGGAACCGCTTCCGCCGCCGTGCTCGAGGAAGCCATGACCGCCGCCCTTTTTAACGGGATCGAGCAGGGAGCGGGGAGCATGGCGCAGGGAGATAAAAAGGCATGAAAACAGCCACGCCCCAAAAACCGCCGGAAACGGCCTTCTGGCCGCGATTGATTTCAGCCGCCTTCTTATGCGCGTTAGCGGTAGGTCGTAAATCTGCAAGCCACTTCCTGCCCGTTGCAATCCAAGTTCGCCTAACGGCCAGCGGTCGGCTGTCAGAAATCAGAAGTCAGGATGAAAAATCACCGTCTTCGGTCGTCTGTCATCTGTTTTCCGCCCTCCGTCTTCGCTGGTACAGCCTCGCCCTCCGTTTTAAGCGCTGTTCTCTGTCCTCTGTCGTCGGTCTGCCGTCCTCCGAACAGACTCCCAACAAACCCAACCGTTCCGGACGGCTGATTTGATTTTGTGAAAGGATGATGACCATGAAACACGCCATGAACAACAGCCCAGTCCTGAACCGCACCGGAACTCTGCCGGAAGATGGCTGGTATCACATCGCTCCAATCGGCGACTTCCCGGTCACGACCGAAGGCAAGCGCGTGATGCAGGTGATCGACCAGAAGGCCGTTGATGCGATGGCCGCTCAACCCATCGAAGGGGCTCCGCTGCTGGTGGACTACGATCATTTCAGCTACGACCCCGAGCGCAGCAGCGAAGCCGCCGGGTGGATCACCGCGCTCGAATCCCGCGCCGATGGCCTCTACGCCAAGATCGAATGGACGGACACCGGCAGCACCGCCGTACAGAACAAGCGCTACCGCTTTGTTTCCCCGGTCTGGTATCCCGGCGACTGCGAGCCGGTCGCTAACGGCAAGATTCGTCCGCTGCGGCTAGACTCCATTGCTCTCACCAACTCGCCAAATCTCAAAGGTATGCGGCCCCTGTCGAATCGCGCGGACAGGGAAGTGTCGCTGAACAATCGCGCAGGAGAAGTCCAGATGAATGAACTCAAAATACTTCTGGGCCTTGCCGAAACTGCAACCGACGCTGATGTCGTTGCGGCCGTCACGGCTCTGAAGACCAGCGCGGGAGAAGCATCCGCTTTAGAAAACCGCGCCACCGCCGCCGAGGGGAAACTCAAGGCAGCCGAACAGAAACAGCTTGAAGCGGACGCCGATGCGTTCTGCGACACGCATGTTGCTGTCATTGCGAACCGCGACCAGGTGAAAGCCCAGTTCATTGCGAACCGCGCCGGAACCGAAGCGCTGTTCGGATCGATCAAACCGGCAGGCGCAGCAGTGACTACCGAAAAGACTCCGATCCATAACCGCCAGAAGTCCGGTGAAGACGGTTCGGTTGACGCCGCAGCAGAATCGAAAGCCGCCGCGATCCGCAACCGGGCGACCGAGATCCAAGGCCAGCGCAAGTGCAGCTGGGCCGCAGCCTTCAACGCTGCTCAATCCGAATTAAAGTAAGGGCTGGTTTTTTAGCCTGCCCATAGAAAGGAAAAAACATGTATCCATCACAAAGCAATACTCAAGAGGGCTCGATTGTCCTCCCGGCCAATGTAGACCTGACCGGCAAAGAAGGCCACCTCGTCAAGATCGTCAACGACGGTGGAGTCGCTAAAGCGGCTCTGCCCGCTGCTGTGACTGATATCTGCAACTACGTTGTGCTCGAAGGCGCGGCGGAAGATGCCGATTGCGTCATCATGCCGCTGACTCCGGGTCGTAACGTCCGCGTTGTTGCCAAGTCCACCACACTGGTTCCCGGCGACAAGGTCGTCGGCTATGCCTCCGGTTCCGAAGGCAAGCTCACGGAATACGCCAGCGGCGCAGCATTCGTTGCTGGTATCTGCGAAGAGGTTGGTGACACCGAAGGTCAGCTGGTGCTGATCCGTCCGCTCTGCGCAGTTCTCACGGCTTAATCAATCAACCCATAATTGAAAGGAAATCATCATGGGACGTTTAGCAAATCTGGGCTCAAACCCAACCATCATCCAGTACGCCAAAGGGGCGTCACAGGCGGCAATCGCGAAGATTGCCGAATTCCTCGCACCGACCGTCGATGTCGCAACGATGACCGGCCAGTATAAAGTTTATACTGAGAAGCATCGCTTCAAACTTCCGAAATCGCAGCGTTCTGTCGGCGGTCGCGCCGTTCAGCTTGGCTTCGATGCCACGGATGCTTCGTTCAACCTGAAGGCCAATGCACTCGATGCACCAATCGACATTCAGGAATCGATGGCCTCCGAAGACATGGAAAATGCCATGATGGAAGCCGCTGACCTGGTTGCGGAAACCGCCGGGCTGATCCATGAGAAATCAACGGTTGACACGGCTGTGGCCGCGTTGGTCGCTGTGACTCCGGACTTCAGCGCATCGCTTGACCCGATCAAGTACATCGATGAGCAGATCCTCGAAGTGCTCAAGGCGACCAAGTCGGGCAGCACGATGGAAATCGGCATCCTGATGGGCGCAACCTGTCTGTTGAAGCTGAAAAACCATCCGCTGGTCACCAAACGGATCATCAACGGCAAAGGCGCGAACAACGTCGCCGTGGTCAACGAACAAGCCCTCAAGGACATGTTCATCGGCAATCCGGAAGTGAAATCGAGCTTCATGGTGTTCGACGACTCCGCCGAAGGCGTAGCCGAAGACATCAAGTTCCTGCTGGACACCAGCATGATCGTGTTTGCCCGCAAGGCGAACCCAACCCGTCGCGACCCGTCTTTCATGAAGACGTTCCGCCTGCGCGGCAAATGGATGGTGCCCGGCACCTACATTCGCGACGACGGTCGTGAAGAAGTCGCCAAGTTCGACTGGCACGAACAGATCGCCGTGACCAACTCCGCAGCCGCGAAGCTGATCACCCCGAACTTCGGAAGCTAACCCTGAATCCCGCCCCGGCAACGGGGCGGGAATAACTGAAAGGCAATCATGAAAAAAATGCTTCTCATCTCAATGCTGATCGTCTCGATCATCGGCTTGCTGGCTGGTGTTGCCCGCGCTGAATCGGTTCCGTTCTCGACGAACGTGACGATCACCGCTGGTTCCGGATCGTTCACCTACAGCTCGGCAATCCGTAAGGATTACGCCTCCAGCTTCAAGGTGCTCGCCGTAATTGGCCCGTGTACGGCTGGCCTCACAAATACCTATCAGGTAGTCGATGGTGGAGTCACCAATAAGCTCGGCACCGGAACGAAAGTGGTAGCTGCTGGCGATGCTGCTTTGGCTGTAACGTCTGACTGGCCGCACTTCCGGACATCGAAAGTGCTGATCACCTCTGGCGACACCAATACCTTCACCGCAACCCTCATCGGCGTAGAAGACTAAACCCGCGCCGGGCGGCACCCGCCGCCCGGCTATCCGTAAGGGCTGGCCTCGTGCCTGCCCACTGAAAGAAAAACCATGAGCTGGCGCATCATAACCGAATCAGACCTCCTAAAGCAGATCTCCGGCGTAGAGCTCGAAGCCCTGCGCGGCGTCGTGCTGGCCGATGGTCAGATCGACCCGGTACAACCGGCGATTGATGACGTGACCGCCGAGGTGCGCGGCTATGTGGCTGGCAACGTCAAAAACGATCTCGATGCCGATGCATCAAAAATCCCCGACCGGCTGATCGGTGCAGCCGTCGCCAAAATCATTATCCAGATCATGACCCGCGCAGGTGGCACCATGATCGACCCAGAAGGCGCACGCGCCAAAGCCGCCGACAAAGCGGACACCCTGCTTGGCAAAGTTGCCAGAGGAGAATTCTCCATCGCTGACCCGGTCAGCGGAAACGAAGGCAGCAGCTCGATTCGCCCAGGCTATCACTCCACCCGCTGCCGCCAGAAATTCAGCCGCGAATCACAGGAAGGACTTTAATTATGGCGCAGAAAAAAAGGGCTGGCCTCGTGCCTGCCGCCTCAATCGAAGACCTGCTCACTACCGCCGGATTCCAAACGCTGGAAACTCGCGGAGAAAAAATCATTGTCGCCTCACTCGCCACCGGCCACTTGTATACACCCCGATCCTTCGGGGCGCCACTTGCCACTTTCTCCGAAGCCCATGCAACCTTCCTGCAAGCGGCTGAAAATCACCCTGCATTGCTCGGCTGCTCTCGCCTCGATCAGCTCGGCGGCCCCGTCCTAATCGTCCATCGCACTACGGTTGAGCAGAGCGCCGCATTACCCCATGCTCCAAGCTCCATGCTCCCTGCGGAGGAGGCATAGATGCCGACGACCATCATAGATCCTCAAGACCAAATCGTCGAGCTGCTCAAAAAGAGCGCGGTGGTCGCGACGGTTGAGAATATCACTGCCGAAGACCGGCAGGATATCGTGAGCAAAATCACCAACGATCTAAACAAGCTCGGCCTCTGCATCGTGGTGCAGACCATCGATGAAAAGGTGACTCACCCGAATAAGCCGGGGCCAATCTATGACGATGTGACCTGCTCAGTGATGGTTTACGAAAACGTTTTGATCAACCGGTCGAAGACGAACACAACCTGCCGCCAGATCGCCAAGGCCATTTCCGGCGCTCTGCATCATCAGCGTCTCGACGGCGGCACCGGCAAGATGCTTTTGAGCAAAGGAATTTTTTACCAACAGGACAGCAAGGTGCTCACCTATGCCGTCGATTTTCAAATCAGCTAAAGGAGACACGCCATGATGACACGCACCGCAAAAATCGCTGGCCCGGCCATTATCAAAAAGGGCAGCTACTACCTCTACACCGAAGAGGATATCACCGTGAAAACGGAACTGACCGTGACGGAAAACAAGACCGCGTTTTTCGGCAAGACCTCGACCCATCAGGATACCGTCAAGCACATCATCAGCTGCAAGCCCGCGCCGATGGTCACTGCCGACGTTCTGGCCATGATCTACGGGCCGTTCATGAATATCGCGGTCGGCACGCGCATCTATGGTGCCAGCCCGGACGATATCATCATCTGGACGAAAGCCGGACAGCAGCACACCTACAAGGTCGGCGCGATCACTGGCTTGCCCGGACTCAACTTCTCCGCCGGAATGCCGCTGTTTGATGGCGACGTGACCTTCACGGCCATCGGCGACTGTTCCGAAGCCATGACGACAGCCGGACACTTCGCCGCCGTCGCCGCCGTTGCCTTTACAGATGTCAGCTATGACGACAGCAAAGAATTCCAGTTGGTCTATCCAGCCGCATGGGGAGCGTCTCCGTTTGCCGCCATTGAAACCGAAGATGGCTTCAAGATCGCCTTCGAACTGGCTCTCGAAGACGATAAAAACGACAGCCACGGCCTCTACGACGCGACAGTCACCGGCTTTGGTGTAACAGCCACCTTTAAGCCAATCGGCATTACTGAGCCGCAGGTGCTCACCCGCATGGGCATTCAGGGTGCAGGAGCCGGTCGCGGCGTGCGGCGCGAAACCTTCGCGGCGGATCTGGTGCTCACCACCGGCGTTGTGGGCGACCCGACCTTCACCCTCTACAACTGCTCGCTCTCCGGAATGAGCCAGGCGCACGGCGTAACCGCCAACAACATCGGCGAGCTGTCGCTCGTCGCTCAGCGCAAGATCACGACCGGCGCACAGGTCGCCATGTTTGCGGTGGGTCTCGTACCGGCTGCATAACGCAAGGGCGGGCGAAAGCCCGCCTGTTCTTTTCCAAACCGAAAATCAGCAATCTAAAATCGGCAATCATCAATGCGTATAACGATCACAGACAGCGCTGGCGCGACAACGCTTCTGGCCGATCATGGCCGCGAGGGGCCGTCTGGCATGTCGCTCGAGCGCCAGTTTGCCGAACAGATTCAAGAGTTTTTGCGCGGTGCGGCCGCACGGCCAGTTGATCGTGGCAATGCGCTGATTCAGTTGAGTTTCGAAGTACGGCGCGAACACGCCAGCATCACCGCCGCGCAGGTTTACTGGTTTGATCGCCTGACCACGGTACCGCGCAGTGGAAATGTGGTACTACAATTCGACGACCAAACGACGCAACGATCAATGCCGAACAGCACGGTTGGCTACACGATGGCACCGCCACTTGGACAGCTCACTACTGAGCAGATCACCATCAAGTCCGGGCAGGCCTATGTGGCCGTGCCGGTTCGCGACAGCGAAGGAAATCTAGTTTTTGACAGCGACAACAATCCCGTTTACGGGCTGGAGACAATAGTATGAAAATGAAACTTGGATGTTTAATTGCACTGGCCACCTGCCACTTGTCACTCTCCCCATGCGCCCTCGGCGCAACTAACGTCTATTTCACGGTGCCCATGAGCACGGTCAACAGCAACATCGCCCGGGTCATCTCGGCGGCGGCAAGCTGGGATTCAGCCTACGCCTGGGGAAATCACGCGCTGGCCGGTTACGCCACCGGCACGCCGCTCTATGTTGAATCTGATCCGGCATGGCACAGCGGAACCGGCGCACTTTGGAGCGCAATCGGGGCGGCATCCGACACAAACGCCGTTACTTCGATTATTGTAAACGGTACAACCAACACGCCGACCGACGGCGTAGTCGATCTTGGCACCATTACTGGCGGAGACACAAACGCCGTCACCGCCGTCGTTGTTAACGGCATCACCAATACGCCGACCGACGGCGTAGTCGATCTTGGCACCACTACAGACCCCTACGCCGTCACTCGAATCTTTATAAATGGGGGGGAAGCGAACTATCCAGTTTTTGGATCCGTAGATCTTGGAACCATCACGGGGTCAGACACGAATGCGGTGAAAAAAATCATTTTGAACGGGGTAACAAACACGCCGTCTTCTGGCACAGTCACCCTACCGACCATTCCCACCAACCCCGTGACAAAGATCATCCTGAACGGCATCACCAATACGCCAGCGGCTGGATCGGTAAATCTCGGCACGATTACGTCGGACGTACCCGTAACAAACGTGTCCGTCTATCCTCCGAACGATTGCGTAGTGCTGACAATCCCAACCAATGCGTTTGTGCTTTCTGGAGCCGACAATATAAATAAAGAGGGGATCTACACGAAAGTAAGCTCAACGCTCTACACCAACGTGGCAACTGGTGCCCATTGCTTTTACGATACAGATACATGGGTAATCGAGTTCGATGCAGAATCCACGGCCTACTTTTTAGAAACAACCAATGAGTCCCCGTGGCTTGTTTCTAGTGATGCTGGTTTGTGGGGTTATTCTTCTGAGTACATGTCAACCCCACCTACGCTCACCGGCTACAGCACCAATAAGCTCGCCAGCCTGTCCGATATTGGAACCAAGCTGTCTGCTGGAATCTCAACCAACTTCACATTCCTCTCGGCAATGAATGTCACCGGACGGGTCTGGATCGCCAGCGGAATCCTCACCAACGTCGATCTGAACATTGGAGACTAATCCTCTCTAAAGAGGCTCCCAACGAACCCAACCGCTCCGGACTTCCGGCGCGGTTTTTTGTTTTACTGGGGGCATGAAGAAAATAATTCTGCTGTCAATGATTCTGCCGCTCTTCTGTTTCTCATCCCAGCGCGAGCTATTCGAAATCCGCAAAGTCGAACTCGGCCAGAGCAAAAAGGAATCGCATAAATTCTTTCAGGCCGAATCGGTGCAGCTCACTGGAACCTACACGCAGCGCGGCACTCCGGTTGACCTAAGCGGAACAAATACCATCGTCGTCTGGGAAATCAATGGCTGGAGCGACTACACCAACACCTACGCCATCAGTACGGGCGTTGTCTCCAGCGCCAGCAACGTCGTCACATTTGCCCTCACGCCCCAAGAAGCCAACCTTTTGCCCGGCACCTACATTGGCTTTATCAGGTCTTTGCACAGCGTCAGCAACGAGCTTGTCCAGGATATCGTACTCTCCTACCAAACCATCGCAGTTGAATGGTCGCCTGCCAGCTCAAACTACAATCGGGTCGCTCCGCTACCCGCTCCACAAGTTGGCAGCTACACCAATCGGGCAATCTGGTTCCTTTCGTCCGCGCCGCACCGCGACATTTCCCAAATCTGGAAAGTTGAGGATGCTCCAACGCTTCCGATTCCAACCAAGTTTTTTATGGCCGAAGGGATTCGGCTTTCTGGTCGCGCCACAAAAGGCGGCTCCGCGATGGATCTGAGCGACACAAACACCATTTATGTCTGGGAAATCAATGGCTGGGAAGATTACACCAACACCTATGCCATCGCGATTGGCACCGCATCGACCAATGGCCAGCTCAGCTTCGAATTGCCGCCGTGGCAGTCCAATATTCCCGATGGAACCTATCGCGGATTCGTCCGCGCTCTGCAAAGCGATGGAACCAACCTCACGACCTCGGAAGTTTTGGCTCGGCAGAACATTACCGTCGAATGGTCTCCGGACTCGCGGCACTACAATCTCGTCGGGCCGATCACCGCGCCGCTCTACTACACGGCTGGCCCTCAAGGCCCGCAGGGAATTCAAGGCCCGGCGGGAAGTAACGGATTGGATGGAGCGACCGGCCCGCAAGGCCCGGCGGGAACCAATGATGTTGAGCGTATCATCGCGTTAGAAACAAATCCTCCAGCCTCCGGTGTCGAAGGCAGCGTGCAGATCAATCAGGCGGGAAAATTGTCTGGCAGTTCAAACCTAATTTGGAGTGCGGAGAATAAAGCTTTTGTGCATCGATCAACAAACGGCGTGATGTACCGCATATACAAAAACGGTGCCGTCGCCGACGCGAACTTAATCTACAGGCTGGCAAATGAGGGTGGCAAAGCAGTGCTGCGTCTTGGCGATAATGGTGTTGATCGTTTAGTATTGTCGGGTGATGGATCAATCACGCTTGGCGGTGTGACTCACACAAATTGGTTTGAAGCCGATCCGATTGCCTTGCCGGTAGTCACTCGCTTGGCAGCCGGTACCGATGCCTTCGGCGGAATCCTGCTCGACCGGAAAATCAGCAACTGGTCGGAGGTTGGAGTCACCTACAGCAACGCGGTGCGGATCAATAATCCGATCACCGTAACCAACAATTCAACGTGGACGGGATGGACTACAACCGGAAGTCTGGTTGCCTCTAATCAAATCCTGCTGCTCACCGGGCAATATCTGCTCTCCCCTGTGCAGAGCAACGGAGTCGCTCGGTATGAGGTCAACTCGTATTCATCGCAAAATGGAACGTCTGAGACAATCGAGCTGCTGGCTGGCACCAATGCGGTTGCTTATCCGTACTATAGCACCAACGCACAACTTAAAATCTCTGTCGGTAATGTATCCCCAGGCGCAACTGTCGGACTGTACGTGTCAGGCGTCACACTGGTGGGTTACGAAAATCTCACCGAGGCGGCTGTAGCCAAGTATGTCGCCGGACTCCGCCGCACCGACTACGAATCGAATCCGGATGATATGACCTCCAAGCGCTACGTCGATGCGACCCAGACCGCCGCCGAGAAACATGCGGACAGCGGGCTTTCGGCCTACGCGGCTGATCCATCCAAGACACTCAAAGCCGACCGGCTGGAAATGGGCAACTACACGCTCGTCGGCTCTGGCGCATGGCGCGGGGCGAATTTTACGCAGTCCGCCGACAGCGCGACAATCGGAACACGGTTTAACGAAAACATTCTATCGCTGGAATCCGGCCTGAGCGTTGTCGAGGTTAAGAGTGTGTCGGTCGCTGAAACGAATGCGACGATCAGCCTCTACGCTCAAAATATCGCAGGCGACCCAGTGATAAGCTGCACGACCAATCTAGTCACTGGAACATGGACGAATATCCCCGCAACAATCACCAGTCTTGGCTCCGGCAATTACACGGCGACAGTTGATATATCTGGATTCGGGCCAACGGGATTTTTCCGCTCGTATGCTGTGACATCACTTAACCTTGTGGGTCAGATGACGGTTCATGTCCCTGTTTTAAACATGAATAGCAACCGCATAACGGGCGTCTCTGAAATCGTTTTCACCAACGGCTGGAAAATCATTTGCACAACCAACGGCCTCGGATTCGCGGCACCATAAGGAGAACTATGAAAAAA
>CAZSSI010000032.1:0-11882 GCA_964609345.1 uncultured Verrucomicrobiota bacterium
GCACCGATTCGCTCAGCATGTCATAGCCGAAGGCCCGAAGATTCCGGTTTGTGAAAGGTTCGAGATAAATGATTGAGGAATAGGTCTGCCGATCCCCTTCCGGCCAGACCCGATACTCGGGAAACCCTTCCGTACGAACGTCCTGTATGTGTTGCTCCAGCTTCTCCCGCGGAATCAGCAGGGCGAAACCTAACCCCTGAATGCCGGAAAGCGTCTGTTCAACTTTTTGACGCTCGGCAAAAAGTTTCCATTCTTGACGGGTGGGGCCCTCTGAGTGTTCGTAAAACGCCGCTGCGCTGCGCAGAATCTGTTCGTGGGCATTGAGACGATCCCGGACTTTGTCCCGGATATCGTTGCATACGGATTCAAGCTCTTTTTCTGCGCCCGACTCTACCGCCAATTTTGCCTGCCAGACCGCCAGGCCAGTGGAAAGCCACCCCGCCAGCAGAAAAACCCAGATTAGCCAAATTCCGCTACGCCCGCCATCTCGGGACGCGTCTGTGATTTTGGGCTCAGGCGAGCGACCGTCCATCCGTTTCATTTTTTTTGATACAGTCATTCGTTAAGGCCCAGATCACCGTTTTGAGTCTGGATTTTCGTTTTCTTTTGGCCTGTGCTTTTTAAGCACTTTAGCAAGCGAGTCCAGGCTGATCGGCTTGGGGAGATATTCGTTCATGCCCGCCGCAAGATATTTCTCCCGGTCGCCGAGCCGCGCATAGGCTGTTGCCGCACAGATGACGGCCGGACGGCAGCCGTCCACCACCTCTTTACGGCGAATTTCCCGCACAGCATCCAGCCCGTTCATAACCGGCATTTCAATATCCATGAAAATAAAATCAAAGGACTTCCGGGCGGCTTTCTCAACGGCCTCCAGTCCATTGCCGGCCACCTCCGTCCGGCATCCCAGCCGCTGGAGCATCAGGTTAAGCACCTCTCGATTGGCGAGATGGTCCTCCGCAATCAATACCGTCGGCGCATTGGCATCGCCGGAGTCACAGAGAACCGCTCCGGCGGAATCTTCCGTGCTTGCGATCTTCAAATCGGGAATGTCAAGAATGCCGTCAATGAGCCTCATCATTTCATCGCTGCTCTGCAGAATGATGTCGGCCATATCCCGCAAAGCGGCGCTTGGCAGTTCCTGTTTAAGCATCTGCCCTGTGCCAATAATGCTGCTCATCGGTGTACGCAACTTGCGGCTCATGTCGGACAGAAACTCGCTTTTGACCAAGCTCGACTTCTCCGTCCGCTCCTTAGCCGCCTGCATGCGCAACTCCGCCTCTTTCTGACAGGTGATATCAAGATGCGTACCGGTCATGCGCACCGGATTTTTCTGCGCATCCCAGACTGTAATCTGCCCCCTGCTCTGCACCCATATCCAATGCCCGTCCCTATGGCGGATACGGAACTCAGACCGGTAGTCCGCCGAACTGTCGCGTAAATACCGGTCCAGCTGTTCGATGGCCTGCTGGAAGTCGCCCGGATGAATCCATTTTTTCCAGAACTCTATGCGCGGCTCAACCTCCTCCGGAGGATACCCCAGCATAGCGCACCACGTTCCGTTGTACATTGCGCGGCCAGACGGAATATCCCACTGCCAGAATCCAAGCCCCGCCTGCTGCAGCGCCGCCTCAAACTCATGGTGCGAAAACTCCGGCGCACGGGCACGGCGGCCGCCGGCCACCACAGCCCAGATACTGTCGGCCACCGCATGCAGCATTTCAGAGTCATCCCGATGCCACTGGCGATCGCCCTGTAGATCGGCAAGACCGACAATTCCCGCCGGGCTTCCGCGATCCGCGATCAAGGCGAACAGCGCCGATTGCGCCCCGAGCGCAGTCAGAATCTGCTGTTCAGTCAAGGCGCCAGGCCCCATCTTCGAAACGCTCCCTATAGCAACTAAATGCTGTTTCCGAAGTTTTTCTGCCAGCCAGGGAATCGAGAGTCCTGGACGGCTCATTAACTCAGCAGCTCCGGAAGATACGCCTGCAGAACACCATTCAACGGTCTTGCCAGTCAGCCGGCCGGCATCACTCAACGGAAAGAAAAACGCCCGTCCGGTTCCGGCGGCCGTCCCCACCTTGCCGAGAATTTTCTTTATCCCTGCATCAGGATCGTCGGAGGATGCCTCCGATATGGTTTCGATTAAATCCGATAGAAGCCGGTCATACCGCAGCCGGCGTTCTGTCGTATTCCGTCCTTCCGCAGCGGTCCGCAAACCACGCAATACGCCGATTGCCAGCGTTTCATCGGCCTGGCGAACCGGAGAAAAAGAAGCTTCCACCCCAACGGTATACCCGGCGGGGTGCTGCAGATTCATCGTGAATACGGCGCTGGCCCCGCGCAGGGCGCGCTCAATGGCCTGCCGGACTGTCTTCAGAGAATCCTCCGGACAAATTCCGTCAAAGGATAAGCCGGTCACCTCTTCGCGGCGGCGGCCCAGTTGCTCCTCAAACTTCCGGTTTACCCCGGCAATCGTTCCATCGGGCTTCACCAGAATCACCATGTCCGGCAGGAATTCAAAATAGGCTTGGAACTTCTCTTCCAGAGCCTCGGCCGCTCTGGAAAATTCCCGGCCACGGACAATCTGAACCGCCCGCTCAGAAAAATCACTCAAGACGAACGTCGGATCGCCGTTGCTTTCATCGGCCTCTGCAAACCGCTCAGCAAACTCACAAAGTCCATCGCTCCCTCCAAAGAGAGCATCCAGCAAAGCGATCAACCGTTTCGTAATTCCGGGAACCGGAACACTTCCGCTGCGCCATTTTTGAATTGTGGCCAGCGAACAACCGCACAACAAAGCCAGGTGGCGATTTGTCAGACCGTATTTACTCTGAAACTCTTTTATCATCGCACTTTTGCCTCCTCAAATTACGTATATTTAACCCGTATATTTTCAGAATATTATGTTGAAACAGGAAAAATGACAGCCTATAACATGTAAATGTTTATGTATTTATTACAGCTGTCGAATATACAGTATATTTGATTTGGCGCAAAGAACGCTTTTAAAAATACGTTTCAGTCCCTTTTTGATGGAAAAACATAGGAAGGATCAAAGAAAATGAAAATACATCAGACATCCTGTTGCCCGCACTGTCGTCGACAAGCCGCCAAGAGGGTTGCTCGCTCTCTTTTTGAACGAACGTTTTTCCCTCAAACCAAACGTATGAGATGCCGCCTTTGTTTAACCAGTTTTTTGGTTTCTAAAAAAATCCATCCTGCATTCCAATCCGCCCTTATTAGTAATCGGTGCTATTCGCACACCTTCGCAAGGAGAGCCCAGAATCTATCAATCCAGCACTTCTGCCTTTGAAATACGACCGGTACGGAATCTGAGTTTAGAAAAAGAGGATGCAAATGAAAATACATCAAACATCTTGCTGCCCGTATTGTCGTCGACAAGCCACCGAGAGGGTTGCTCGCTCTCTTTTTGAACGGACGGTTTTCCCTGAAACCAAACGTATGAGATGCCGGCTCTGCCTGTCCACTTTTCTGGCTTCCACAAAATCCGAACAGCACGATCCTAACGGCGAAACTGGACAGAACGCATTCAATTCTTCACCGCGCTCAGGCCGCACCGCATTTTGATCCAGCCGATCCCAGATTCCCCTGAGGCCGCATTCTCCGGTTAAATGTAGACCAGTTCCATATTTTTCGCGGCAGCGACTTCGTCGAGACGTCCAACCGGCGTAGTAACCGGCGCGGCGTGCACAGCATCCGGATTCGTCTTGGAGAGTTCGAAGATTTCAATCATGTCCTTGCAGAATGCGTCGAGCGTTTCGCGGGTCTCGGTTTCCGTCGGCTCAATCATGATCGCTTCCGGCACGTTGAGCGGGAAGTAGATCGTCGGCGCGTGGTAACCGCGGTCGAGCAGCGCCTTGGCGAGGTCGAGCGTATGAACGCCTTCGCCCAGCGTCTTGCCGCTGAATACGCATTCATGCATACAGCGACCCTTGGTGACCGCCGCGAAGTACGGACGCAGTTTTTCCTGCACGTAGTTGGCGTTGAGCACGGCACGATCGCTGGTGGCGCGCAGGCCGTCACGTCCGAGCATCAGCAGGTAAGCGTAAGCGCGCACGAGAATGGCGAAGTTGCCGTAGAACGGCGCGATGTAGCCGATGCTCTTTGGGAAATCGTAGTCGAGTGTGTAGGTTCCGTCCTTGGTTTTGGCGACGCGCGAGATCGGTAGATAAGGCCGCAGCTTTTCACAGACGCCGACCGGACCGGTGCCGGGGCCGCCGCCGCCGTGCGGAGTCGAAAACGACTTATGCAGATTCAAGTGGCAGATGTCGAAGCCGAGTTCACCGGGTTTGATGCGGCCCATAATGGCGTTAAAGTTCGCGCCGTCGTAATACATCAGACCGTCCACCGCGTGCACCGCCTTGATAATCTCTTTGACCTTCGGATTAAACACCCCCAGCGTGCTGGGCAGCGTCAGCATCACACCGGCGGTTTCGTCGTTGAGCGCCGCTTTAAACAGATCAATATCCATGTCACCGCTGGCGTCGGACGGAATCGTCACCACGGCGTAGCCGCCGAGCGCCGCGCTGGCCGGATTGGTGCCGTGCGCCGAGTCAGGAATAATGATGTGCGTCTTCTTATTGCCGCGGTCGCGGTGATAAGCCGCCATCATCATCACCGCCGTCAGCTCGCCGTGTGAACCGGCCATCGGCTGAAGTGTAAACTCGGCCAGTCCGGTGATTTCGGAAAGCATCCGTTCCAGCGAGTAGAGAATCTGAAGTGAGCCCTGCGTCAGCAGACCGCCGTGGCGCAGCTGCGGCCAGAGCGGATGGGTTTCGCACAGATCGGGAAGCGATGCGGCGGCTTCGCAGGCGCGCGGGTTATGCTTCATCGTACAGGAGCCGAGCGGATAAAAATGCGTATCGACTGAGTAATTCAGCCGCGACAATTTGGTGTAATGACGAACTACTTCGCTTTCGGAAACCTCCGGCAGTTCGGCGGGTGCCGCGCGCAGCAGGTTTTCACTGATGATGTCATGTTCGGAAATTCGGTCTTCAGGGATTCTCACTCCGCCCCGCCCTTTTGAACTCAATTCATAAATCAGTTTCATAAATTTTTACTCCGTATTCCGTACTGCGTATTTTCCAATGCCTGGAATTTTTAACTATTAAATTATCGGACCCCGGCCCTGACGGCCCTCTCTTTAGACTCAACCTTCCCTCCACATTCTCAATGTGAGTAATATATTCTGGAGGAATTGCTCTCTTTAGTAAAAAGCCTCCTCCCCGCCAATAATTATCCTGCGGATTTTCTGCCCATCGTAGTATATCCGGAAGTGATCTTATGTAGACCGATAGATCATCAAAGATGATCTCATTCAGCCACTCTATTGGTATTTTAAATGAAATTAATGTCGCTGATCCCGATGTCCGCAGTCGAACAGAAGAATCTTCCTCCAATTGGGCACTTATAGTCTGCAGTCGCTCACTCCCCTTAAAATAATGCGAATCGGCATCAACCGCCCATTTCCCGGAAAGCAACACACCAACACATCCACGGCTTCGTTCAAAACAAAGAGTTTCACGATTTGACGAGGACAAAACTTCATCCAATTGAGGAATCCCATCAAACAGAGCCCTTGCATTTGAAATGATCTCATTGGGATCTGATGGAAGAATTCCCTTCTTTGCATACAAATCAGGATTGCCTGTTCTGCATGCGTGATACCCTGCAACAAAGGAATAGTTATCCTTCAATACCTGCAACGAACGTTCTTCCGCTTCTGCTTTAGATAAAGCTTTGTTTTTTAAAATTGAGAAGAAGTCTGCATGCCAAGTTTCTTTTTGATCTAAATCTAAAAGCATGTTTTTTCGCCTTTTTAGCAAACCCTTACCTGTTGTCCGCCGCGCACCGGCCACACGTAATAGTTGCCTGTCTCAGCAGCATCGTGTGCGCAGCCATTACTCATATTCACGAACCAAGCACCAACGAGAGGGATAAGCGTCCCCGACCAGTAGCTGTCGTTCTGCACACTGACAAAATGCCCTTTTTGACCAAATTGAGCAGCAAGTTCATCTTTTTCGGGCAAACGCCAGTCGGAATATCCGGCATATGTCAGGTCGCTACAATGCGCATCAGCATCAGACCATGTCGTTTTCCCACAACGGTTCGCGTTGTAAACCCACATTCTCCCTGTTTCTCTGTCGCTCATGGTAACATCGCCGTTCGAATAGGTATTTCGTATCCATCGTTCATTCACCACTTCCCACGAAACTGCTTTCATGTCTGCAAATACCAGCATGGACGCCCGTTTTTCTTCTTCAAGCTGTCGCTTGCAACTCTCCGCCGCCGATTGCGCAACCCGCAACTTGATATAGATTGCCTTTGCACGGTTTTCGTCACCGTCGGCTTCGGCAAAGGCGCGGGCCCAGACACCCGGAACCAACCGATTTTCCTGCATCTCTTTGGCGATTTCATCGTAGAATGCGTCGTCGTTCATAGTGATTGGGTTCTTCTTTTTCTGAAACGTCGGCGTTTCCATACGCCCCGCGATGACCGCTGGTTTACTTGTGGTGACAGCAGGTGCAACGGCGACAGAGTTTTTCTTATCCGCTTTTACAACCTTGGTTCCGGCAATCAGGTCATGAATGCAACGTTTGTCTTTCCGGAAGATAAAAAGGACATCGACTACGTTTAAAATTTTCCCGTAATCGTAATTAATGAGCCCGACTGTAAAAAAAGGGGCATATCGCCAGCCGATCCGTAACAGTGAGGCTGGTTGACCGTCCAAGGATTTGACAATACGTGTTCCTGCGATTTTCTTTCCCACCGTCTGTCCGTCTTGAACTAACAAGCAGATATTCACAACCAAGAAAATCAGGGCCCCAATTGCGAGAACAGGCGACGTTGCGATTTCCGAAATCCATTTCGCATACTGTTGCACATAGCCCTCAAAATCAACCCGAGGGTCTGCCTCCGCTAACTCGACGAACTTTGTCCCTCCTGCATCAAGCATTGCCGCAACAAAAATCAAAACTACAAATAGCGAATCCAGTGCCGCCCCCCACAGCCGTTGCCAGCGGCTCGCCAGTTCCTGTGTTGATTCAGTCAGTTGCATTCCTGTTTTCTTTCGCCGACTGAGACAGAGGATGTTAGCAAGCAATACAAAGATCAGGATGATGCCCACCGCACATCCAACCCACCCAGCACCATTTTCTCCGAACTTTTGCAGACCATTGGAAACTGCGGAGATAGACTCCCGAGACTCTTGGACGAACCCGGATACTCCTGCACTTTCGATGGCAGTGAGTTTTTTGGTGACTTTACCTGTCTTCTCATTCACTGAAAAGTACGATGGTTCTTCTTTTGCACCCTCCATTGCGGAGTTGGCTGGATGTACAGTCACCGGAGACTGCTTGACGGGGGCCCATTTCGACCTGTCTATTCCGTCGGAACTGAGAGTGGCTGGTTCCTGTTTCACTGGAAGCCATTTTGACCGATCTATTCCATCACCACCAACAGCCGAAGGGTCTGCTGATATTTTTTCAGCCGAAAGCTTTTCTGGAGCGGACTGAGGGTTTTGCGATTCTCTACGGTCGAGATCGTTCATATAATCGTCTAAAAAGCTCATTTAGGTTCCTTTTTATTTAGAAAAAGGGTCAGTCTGCCTAAATCGTTATTTTGGCTTTCAGGCTTCATTCTCCATCTTTCAAAAACTGTTTACCCTTTTCGGTCAGGCGGTATTTCTGTGTCGGACTCTTCGGAGACTCCGGCTGCGTCATTTCCAAAATTTCTGCATTCAATAAGGGTTTTAGATAGTTGATTTGGAAGGTCTTCCAATGTTTTAGCCCTAATTCTGCCATTATTTCTCGTGCCGCTTTTGGTTCGCAACAATAGGCCGCTACTTGTGCGGTTACTTGTGCGGTTACTTCTGCGGTTGCTTGTGCGGTTGCTTGCTCATCTTGCTCACCAACTGGAGCCTCGACTTCAAGATTCCTCGGTGGTTTACCGAAGGCAACGTGGATGGGATAGAAAACAATCTGGAATCCGCCGGAAAAGTTTTCGAACTCCGGTTCGGGAAGTCCGGCTTCCAGACAAGCATCCACCACTCTCTTGATGCCGCTGCCGTACTGCTCGATCATCCCCATGTCATAAAAGGCCTGCGCAATGAGCCGGTTGCGGGGCTTCGATGAGTGGTTCGGGCGCAACAGCTCCTCAACCGTCATTCCGAACGGCAGGAAGCCAGGACTCCAGATTTGGAGCGATTGGTCATAGATTTTAATCTGAATATCGCCGAGATCGCCGTAGTCGCGATGGCACACCGCATTGGTCAACGCCTCCCGCAACGCTTCCAGCGGGTAGTCCCACACATCGTCGCGCCGCGCTTTCCCGGTGATGACGGACTGCACGTTGATATGCTTTTTAATGAAGTCCAGGGACTCTTCGACCTGACCAATAATGGAGCCGCGAATGAAACGGTCATCCATGATATCGACCGCCCCGCGAATTCTGCCCGCATGAACCACCGACTGAGAAAAAGGCGATTGCGGGTTTTTACCGAAGAGAAGAATTGCCGCGCGGGTGATCTCCCGCTCACTGCGAATCAATTCCAGTTTTTGCAGGATAGCGACCGGATCATCGTTGCCGGAAAAGGAGCGCCGCCCGCTGTTTGCGGCCCGCGTCATGTAAAGCCGCACCTGATCCATGTCCAGATCTTGAACCGTTTTCCCTTCGATCAAAAGCGCATCCGCGCTCTGTCCCGTACACTGAAGGTGAACTTCAGCGATTTCAGCGGGCGTCATCTGCCGCGTCGTACTGCCGGAACGCTTAAAACAGCGCCCGCGCACAGCAATCGGCTTCAGCGGATATTCCGGAATGGTCAGAACCATCACTTCTCCGCCGGGCAGTGACACCTTTTCCGCATCGGGAATCACAGAGGGCTCCGTCGCATTGGCTATCCGGTTGACGGCATCGCGAAGCGCCTCCTGAGAAAACGAGGCTCTAAGCGGAGCACCGGCGTTTGATACGCCGATCACCACCCTGCCGCCGCGCGTATTGGCAAACGCCGCCGCCGTCTCAATCACGTCCTGATTAAACGACGTCTTGAATTCCATCGTCTCGCTCTCGCCCTGCGCTATGATGGTTTCAATCAGATCCATTTACATTTTCCAATTCTTGGAAACGCGACGAGGGCGTCGCGTCTACATTCTCCAACCACTGGAAACCTTTTTTCAAATTAGTGTCCATTCGTGTGAATTAGCGGTTAAAGAACGGACTCCAGTTTAGCGGCTAGAATATCAATTTCTTTCTTCGTTCGTTTCTCTGTACAGGCGACGAGCAGGACATTTTCCATACCTTCATAATAGCGCCCGGCGGGGAAGCCGGCAGCAATGCCTTCGCTGATCAAGTCGCTGACGACTTCGCCTGCGTCTTTCGGAAGCTTCAGCGCAAACTCGTTGAAGAACGGACGGTCGTAGAGCGGCTCGACACCTTTAATCGCTTTAAGCCGTGTCCATGCATAACCGGCGCGATCCATGCACTGGCGGGAAACGTCGGTGAAGCCGTGCTTGCCGAGCAGCGAAAGATAAATGAGCGAGCGGAGCGCGCAGAGCTGCATGTTGGTACAGATGTTGGAAGCGGCCTTTTCGCGGCGGATGTGCTGTTCGCGGGCTTGCAGAGTCAGTACGTAGCCGCGGCGGCCCTGTTCGTCTTTGGTTGCGCCGACGATACGGCCCGGCATGTTGCGGACATATTTTTTCTTCGTCGCCATAAAGCCGAGGTACGGTCCGCCGAACGAGAGCGGCAGGCCGAGGCTCTGGCCGTCGCCGGTAACAATGTCAGCGTCCATTTCACCGGGCGTTTTAACGATACCGAGCGAAATCGGATAAGCCGAAACAACGGCGACTGCACCGGCGGCGTGCGCCTGAGCGATCACATCGGTCAGATCGTCGAGACAGCCGAAAAAGTTCGGGTTCTGCAGCAGCACCGCGCCGACGGTGTTGTCGAGCTGTTTGGCGAAAGCGGCGCGGTCGGCCAATCCGCCGCTCAGCGGAACTTCGCGGTATTCAATTTTCAGGTTGCGGGTGTAACTGCGAAGCATAGTGCGGTAGATCGGGCTGACGCCTTCGTCGACCAGCACGCGGTTACGCTTGGTAATGCGCAGCGCCATCATCATTCCTTCGAACAGCGCGGTACCGCCGTCGTAGAGCGACGCATTGGAAACTTCCATGTTCGTCAGGCGCGTAATAGCAGTCTGATATTCAAACATCGCCTGCAACGTACCTTGCGCGGCTTCCGGCTGGTACGGCGTGTAAGCCGTGAAGAATTCGCCGCGCGAAGTCAGCGAATTGACGGCGGCGGGAATGAAGTGATCATAAAATCCGGCGCCGCAAAAGTTGGTGAGATCGGACGAATTTTTCCGGGCGATCGCACGGATCTGCTGCATCATTTCCATCTCGGAAAGACCTTCCGGCAGATTGAACTCATTCGACTGAAATTCCGCCGGAATGTGGGCAAAAAGATCATCGAACGTCTTCGCGCTGATTGCGGCGAGCATCGCTTTTTCGTCATCGGGACTGGTACAGGCAAAGGGTGAAATAGGCATAGTGTTCCTCTTTGAAAATATAAGCGCGGATGATACGCTCCCCCGAAAAGCGAACAAGTTCAAAAAGGATTCCGATGCTCAAAGAAGCCATACAAGCCCTGATCGAAGGGAAAACCCTGAGCCGTGCTACGGCTTATCAGGCGCTTATGGACATTCTGCGCGGAGAAGCGACTCCGGCGCAGATCGGCGGCTTTATCACCGCCGTCCGGATGCACGGCGAAACGCCGGAAATCATCGCCGGCGCCGCGCAGGCCATGCGCGAAAATATGGTCAAGATCCGCTGTGCCGACCCGCAGGCCGTCGACATCGTCGGCACCGGCGGCGACGGCGCGCACACCTTCAACATTTCCACCGCCGCGGCCTTTGTCACCGCCGGAGCGGGTGTCACCGTCGCCAAACACGGAAGCTACGGCGTTTCCAGCAAGTGCGGCGCCGCCAACGTCCTTTCCGAACTCGGCATCAACCTCCAGTACAGCCCGCAGAAAATGGAAGAATGCCTCGAAAAAATCGGCATCGCTTTCCTGTTCGCGCCGACTCTGCACCCAGCGATGAAATATGCCGCCGGTCCACGCAAGGAACTCGGCTTCTGGAGCCTCTTTAACATACTCGGCCCGCTCTGCAATCCGGCCGGAGTCAAAAACGGCGTGCTCGGCGTCTTTTCAAAAGAACTGGTGCCGGTCATAGCCGACGCCTGCGCCCAGCTCGGCGCCAGCTACCTGTTTGTCGTCCGCGGCAATGACGGGCTCGACGAAATCACCACGACCACGACCAGCCTCGTCACCGAAATCCGCCGCGGTAAACTCGAAACCTATGAAGTCCAGCCCGCCGGACTTGGATTGGCTCCCGCCCGCACCGCCGATATCACCGGCGGCGAACCGGCAGAAAACGCCAAAATCGTCCGGGCCATTCTCGCCGGTAAAGAAAAAGGCCCGAAGCGCGACATCGTTTTGCTGAACGCCGCCTTTGCGATTATGGCCGGCGGCAAAGCCAAAACTCCGCCGGAAGGAATCCAGCTCGCCGCCGAATCCATCGACTCCGGCACCGCACTCGAAAAACTCACCCAACTGGCGGAAGCCAGCCAACAACCCAACTGAGAACCGCCCACGAATCACACAAATCAACACGAATTCTAAACCATCCCATTCGTGACTATTCGTGCGGATTCGTGGGAAAAATTTTATGGCAACAAACACAGACCTGATCATCATCGGCGGCGGAGCGGCGGGCTTTATGGCCGGCGTCAACGCGGGCGAACGTAAAATCCGCACCGTCATTCTCGAACGCTGCCCGAAGCCGGGACGCAAACTGCTGATGTGCG
>CAZSSI010000033.1:0-11768 GCA_964609345.1 uncultured Verrucomicrobiota bacterium
CGGATTTGCCCGGATGCATTCAGAATTCTCTACATGTATGAGCCGCCCGCCATCGACCCGATGCAGTACACTAAACGGGTTTGGAAACAGTTTGATGCCATCCTTACCTGGAACACCTATTTGACCGGAGCATCTTCGAATTTCACATTTGAGCCCGGTGCGTATTATGACCTTCCATATTGCTGGGACTACGGGGTGCAGCCATTGGCTGATCTGCCTGACCCGGAAAAACGCGAAAAAGCAATCTGTCAAATCTGCGGCGACAAGTATTCCCTGTCAGCTGAAGAAATTTATTCGGAACGACGCAAGGTTGCCCGCTGGTTCCATCGGCATGCCCGCACCCGGATGGATGTGTTTGGACGTCCGCCGATGGATACGCCAAACTATCGGGGAGAATGCGGGAACAAGGCAGAGACCTTTTCTCGGTACCGCTATGCGTTATGTTTTGAAAACACCTTTCATCCGCTCTGGACCCGGGGCTACCTGACCGAAAAGATTCTCGACTGCATGGCCTGCGGAACCGTTCCGGTTTACTACGGCTGCAGCAATATCGAAGAATTAGTTCCGCCGGATTGCTTCATCGATTACCGGAAGTTCTCTTCGCTCGAAGAGCTGGATGAGTTTCTCCAGAGCATGTCCGATAAGGAATATTTGGGATACGCCGCCCGTATGCGCGGTTTTATCGAGCTGTACAACGCTCCTGTTCGACATTCGGCGAGCCGGCTCTATGAGACCATTGCATCCGTTGTTGAGCATTATGATGCGGCTCGACGGTCTGATTGTCCGGCAGACTATGCGGCCCTGAGTTCATTGAACGGCAAGTGTCGCTTAGCCGCAATGAGGCTTTTGTTGCCGTGTTACCGATTCATCTATCCATTGTTCGCTTTGATCCGGCTGGTTAAAAAAGGAATTCGAAAATGAGACTCGGCGCATCTTTTCTCACGCTTCTGGTGCTATGTTCTTTTATGGCGGCCTGTTCCCGACGGGAACTGCCGGAGACCTCGTGGTCACAGCTGATTCAGGACATTTATAATCCCGAGTCGATCGCGGACATCGGTGCGCCCTGTACGGAAATCTATACGTCTTATGATCGGACGGGCGGCAATAATGATTTCAATAACGGTTTCAAAAAGCGTGATGATGGCTGGCTGGAGCTGGCTGATCTTAAGGGCCCGGGCGTGATGACCCGTTTCTGGTTCACGGGAATCGAGGAGCGATCCGTCTTTCGATTCGTTTTCGATGATGAAGAAACACCCCGTCTGGAGAAAACCTGCCGGGGTTTTTATAAAGAGAAGGGCGGGTTTCCTTCTGGTTTTGTTTCCACAGATCAGAACTGTTTCTATTCAGGGTTTCCCGTTCCGTATGGCAAGCGGTTACGTATTCTGGTGTCGGATGAGGGCTATAGTCGCGGACAGGGAAAGCTGTTTTTTCAAATCAATGCGGTGAAGTTGAAAAATAAAACAGTTTCTTCCGCAAAGTTTCCGGTTCCTGAAGAAGTCGTTACTGTTGCGGATACAGTAAGTAACGATTTGAAGACGCCGGGCCGACCGGCGGGTCCGATTGCGGATGAGCATTTCGCAATCCAGCCGGGAGCCAGCCAGACGGTAATGACTTTCGATTCTGGCGGAATGATTCGGTGGCTGCGCTTGGAGATAGACGGGTGGGCCGAGATGGCTTTCCAGCGGCGGATGGACGTCTTGCGACAGGCTTGGATTAGCATCGAGTGGGACGGCTCAGGGAAGGATTCGGTGAGGGTGCCGCTCGGTGATTTTTTTGGGCAGATGTGGGAGCCAAAAAAACTCTCCAATTTATACTTTTCGGTTGATGAAACCGGATTTGAATGCCGACTGCCTATGCCATTTCGCGCATCGGCACGGATCAGTCTGACAAATCCCGGTCAGACCTCGATTTCTGGGCGGGTTTCGGTTGTGAAAGATGACGGCCCGGTTCCAGATGCCTGTGGTTATTTTCATAGCGGTTGGCAGAGGAGTTCTGAAAATTCAAAAGGATATCCGCATGAGGTTCTGTCGGCAACCGGGCGTGGACGGTTGGTCGGGTGTCTACTGGGTGTCGCTTCGTTTGACCGCAGCTTCTGGGCGCTTGAGTCGGACGAGACGATCCGTAGAGACGGGAATGAGAAAATCTTTTGGCAAGGAACCGGCTTGGAGGATTATTTTAACAGCGGATGGTATTACCGGACGGTTTTTCAGGAGCCACTTTTCGGGCTAACCCTAAAGCGTCCCTTCCGAACCGTGCAGTACCGTTTTCATCTGCAGGATCCGGTTACATTTGATAAAAAACTGGATATGTCATTTGAGCGCGGACCCGCCAATGCAAGCCGTGCGGCGTATGACAGCATCGTTTATTATTATCTGGACACACCCACGGAAGCATTTGGAAGTCGAATCCTCCAAATATCTGCGAATCCACCGCCGGATGAATTTGAAGCCCGTTCGCTGATGACTCGGTTATGGGATTACGAGAATTTGGATGATTTTTTAAATGCGGAAAAATTGACGCAGTACGCCCTGACCTATTGGAATTATCCCCCGGACATTAAGGCGTTGTTGGAGCTGCGCCTGCTGGAATATCAGGCGCGGCGTAGCGGCTATGGCGATGTGCGGGAGATGTTTCATAAAGTTCAGGCGGCTGGTGGCTCGGCGGGAGTCGAGGCTGCGAAGCTGATTGAGTTCCATGAAAAAGGTGCCGCGCTGATTTTCGGTTATTCCAACCGAAAAACCACTGTGTTTCTTGATGGACGGGTCGTTTTAACTGCGGGTGATCCGGTTCGGCGTACCGTCGCGGCGATTCCAGTTGCCCCGGGCAGACATTCAATATCTTTGGCGACAGAAGTTGGCGGGTGGCCTGACTGGGTGCAGGCCGGGTTGATGAAAGGCGGTTGTGCTGTCGGAACAGACTTTTCTTGGACTGGCGCAGCAACTGATTCCACCTTCCGCGATCCGGGCGCGGCTGTGATCTCGACGGTCGTGTTGTCAAAAGGCCCCCCTGAGATGGAGGCTGTTCCGTTTGTGTTTCCGGATCCGTATGTGGGGCTTCAGTCAGGGGTGGATGGGTTGCGCTATAATGCGGTGCAGAACGGGGGCGGAGCATCGGTTTTCCGAAAAGAATTCGAAGTTCACTGATGGAATCTATCCTTGCTGCAACCCATTTGATAAGAAAGAAATGTTTAGCCATGAAAAAAAAGTATGTGGGTGTTTGGGCTGTATTTTTTCTGATCCTAGCGTGTGGTTCTTTGTTGCGCCTATTCGGTCTGGGGCTTTCCTCCATGGGGATCGATGTAATGGAGTTCTACAAAGTTGGGCAATCAGGACTATCTCCCGGAACCCTGCTACTGGACAATCCGGATTGTCTTGCCAGCTGTCCGCCGCTTTGGTTTGCCGCCCATAACGGGTTCCTGCAGTTTTTCAGGCTGGATGTGAATTTTTTCTCAATCCGTCTGCTGGATGCTCTGGTCGGGATATTGACCATCTTTGCGGCCTTTTTAATGGGCAGGGAGGCGGGAGGCGCAAGGACAGGACTGCTGGCGGCCTTGTTTGTGGCGTTGCATCCCATTCATATCCAGATGTCGCGGGAGTGTTATTTTTATGTGGCGGTAACGCTCGGGTGCTTTTTACTTCTGACTGCTGTTTTTCGATTAATTAACCGGCTGGAGCGTCAACAGGAGCCGGACATCTTTTTTTATGCGGCGGTCATCCCGGGGTTCCTGCTGGCAACCAATGTGCAAATGTCTTCATGGGCCTTTGCATTTTTAATTGTAATCGCCCTCTATACCATCTTACTGCCCACGACGTTTCGAAAGAAAACAGCCTTCCGGCACATCGTCGGGCTGACTCTTATTTTGTTTTTAATCGGCTTGCCTCCGCTTCTATCGGGGTGGGGGCTTCGCATGGCATACAGCATGACCTTTGGCCCTGGACAGGAACAGTGGGGAACAATTTTTGGTAATAAGAGCGGCGCATTATGGATCCCTCTCTGGCACATTCTCTCATCTTATCTCGTGGGCCGCGGCCTCGTGCGTTCGACCGCCAGCATTCTGTTCGCGGCTGGCAGTATATGGGTATTGGCCGTTGCGTGGAAAAAAGAAAAGAAAATCCGCTTTTTCACTTATTTGGCGGTAAGCACCGTTGGGCTGCTCGCGATATTGCAGTGGCGATCCGTTTTTCCGCCGGCCGCACGTTATTATTCCAGTTTATTTCCGATTATGACCATGCTGGTTTCTTTAGGGCTTGTGCGCGGAGGAGCTGCCATCACATCACGAATCAAATGGCGGACGTGCGGCAGTACGGTACCGGTTGGAATCGGAGCCATCCTGATCCTTTTTTTTACAGTGAACCCGGCTCTCCTCGCAGTCCGAATCGAAGGGCTTCCTCCTTACAAGGCTGTTTCTGCCTGGGCTGATGCTCACTTGCCCGCCGGGACTATCGTTCTTTGTGACCGCTGGTTTACGCCGTGGAACGAATTCCGGATGAATCCGGCCACGAACGTGATGTATACCTTTACGGTGCCCAACGAGCCGGTTCAGGTTTATGAGAGAAACCGGTGGCGCGAAAGTGCTGAGGCCTTTTTCGACCGGAATCCGGAAGCCGCTTTTTTTGAAGGCAAGGAATATTGGACTCGGTTAGGACCGTGGACCTGGCCATCTACAAACTTTATGCACAAAATCGAGTTTGTTGATGAGGCTGGTGCGCAGCTGGATTCCATGGGATTGGCGTATCGATCTCCGCCTCCCGAGGCTCATCCCGAATGGCTTCCTGTCACCCTCTACTTTAATACCCGGGAGGATGTAATCCAGCGCGCCAAAGCTTCAGGGAATGAAACAATTTGTCTTTATAACAAAGGATGGGGTTATGCCAAACCCGGCTGGCAGCAGGGGCATTTTGAGGATTACCGGATCGTGACAACGTCCGCGTCTATTGATATTTACGATCTAAAGGAAGTGCCGCTGACTGGATCACTTGAAATCTCCGCCGCGACGGCGGAACGGCCCAAAACCATTTCGGTCAATGGGGCGACCACGGTTTTTGCATCGGGCCGAATCCGCACATGGACGGTTCCGCTGACACTTCAGCCCGGACAAAACACTGTTTTGTTCACCAGCCCATCGACGGATTCTCTCTTTGTTCTTGATATCCGCTGGAAGCCTTTGCAAAACCAGAGATGACCGGATGTCACCGAACCGATTCTTCGATCCAATTCAGCATTTTGTTGATTCCCGATGTAGATGAGACAGCGGGTTGCCATCCGGTTGCGTTTTTAATTTTCCCGATATTGGCAACAAAAACATTTTGATCACTCTGGCGGCGTTGGACAGGGGTGTACGTCAAGGGGTGAGTCTCGTCGAGCCCCAGCATGGGTTCTAGTAGCCGGAACAGTTCCAGGAGGCTCAGGCTGTTATCCATTCCACCGCCAATATTGAAGACCTGTCCGGTAATGACATTCCGGTTCTCATAGGCGCAGTGGTAGAGACGGATTAAATCCTCTGCGTGCAATACATCGCGAACCTGTTTGCCTGTTCCAGAAATCGTGAACGGAATAGGTCTTTCCTTATTGGCATAACAACGCTGCTGCTCGATGGCTTTTTGACAGAACCATCCAATCCACCCCTGATCGATGGTTGAAAACTGCCGGCCCCCATAAATGGAGGAATGGCGGAAAACAGCCGTTTTTAAGCCATAGTTGCGGAACCAATCGTGCACATACTGATCCGCTGCTCCTTTTGAACACCCATACGGGCTGGCAAAATCAAGCGGCAGATTTTCATCCATGCCATTCGGAAAATCTGGAAGAACATACCGTGTTTCTTCTTCAACGCAACGGAGCGTGTCCATATCGCCATACACCTTATTCGTTGAGCTGTAGGCTAGAAGAGCCTCCGGTGCATAACGGCGCATGGCTTCAAGAACGTTAAATGTTCCCAGCGCATTGGTTTTAAAATCTCTTTCAGGGTCGGCCAGCGAGGTGGTCATGGCAACCTGTCCGCCAAGGTGACAGATGTAATCAAATGGCGCGTGTTTTTGGAAAACCCGGTCGACGCCAGATTTTTCGGCGAGATCAAGCTGATAAAAAGAGAGGTTTTTTGAGGTCTTATGGTCTCTCAACCATTTCAGGTTTTCGGCTGACCCGTTTCGGAAAAGCGCGTCTATCACACAAACTTGGGCTCCTTTATCTAAATACGATGAAGCAATATTTGATCCCAGAAAACCGCACCCGCCCGTTACCAGCACATTCATTGATACACCCCGTTTTTACAGTAATTCACCAGCTCCTTAAGTCCGTTTTCCGGAGAGACCCGGCACTTCCAGCCGGGAAGAAACCGGCTCGCATGGAGATTTAATCCGGTGTCCGGACGATCCTTTTCAGGGTCAAAAACAAGCAGGTCTTCCCTGCCCAGCAGAGCCGCCAAGTGTTCGGCCATTTTGCGGATAGAAACAAGATGACCGCTTCCCAGATCGTATGTGTTGAGCTGCCCCGGTTGCCCGGCAGCCATCGCAGACACCAGTCCATGGATGACATCATCAATATAAATCCAGTCTCGCAACCCGGAACCGGAGCCTAAAATGGCCGATTGTTCTTGGATCAGTTGTTCGCACACATACGGTAAAACGGTCGTTGATACGTCGCCTGGTCCGTAAACCTGAAAAACGCAAAGATCGATCACCCGCCCCGGATACCGCTCCGCGAAAGCCCGCACGGCGGATGTCGCGATGGATTTTGTTAAAATATAGGGGTTTTCCCGCAAAGCTGGATTCGACCCCAATGCATCCTCATAGAATGAATGTGTATATACAAGTGTAGGATGAGACGCTGCAGATGTCGCAACTTCCAGCAGGTTAAGCGTTCCCTGTATATTTACCGCAACGCAAGATGCCCATTGTCTGGCATCCGGTTTTACCCCGGCGGATGCCATATGGTAGATCACATCCAGTTCCTGCCAAGGGATGCGGCCAAAGCCTTCTTTGGTGACGAGATCGGCCTGAACGACCCCGTTGTTTCGATCATCACGGAGGGGCATTATATCCAGACCGATTACAGTATGACCGGACGCCCGCAAGGTTCGCGACAGATGACGTCCCAGAAAACCTGCTGCTCCTGTAACTAAAATTGTCATGTATCTCCTTGGGTGTTCCTGCTTCTGCTCATTCCCAGTCGTCCGTACGGATGCTTCCGATGGCTGTGCCGAGATCAATCAAGCGGTTTTTAAAGGTGCTGATCATGGCAGGCGGGCCGGAAAGATAAAAGAGCGAACCGTCCGGCGCAGCAGCGTGAATGGCATCAATGTTCAAAATCCCTTTTTCGCCAGACACTGAGCCGTCTTCGCACCAGACGGTTTTCCTAAAGTTTGGAAGTTCCGCAGCACAGCGGTCAAGCAGGTCACCAAACAAATAATGTTCTGCAGAGCGAATGCCGTAACAAAGCGTGATAGCCTGTTCTGATTTTTCCTCCACCATCTGTTTGAACAAAGACAGATACGGTGTGATCCCCACTCCGCCCGCAATTAGGATGAGATGCTTATCCGGAGGAAAAAGAAATTCGCCATAGGGAAGTTTCAGCCAGCACTCCGACCCTTTTTCCAAGGTTTGGAATATCCGTTCCGTAAACCGGCCCTTGACCGAGATGGTGACCGCCAGCTCGTCGTGCCGCTTGGACGGAGAAGATGCGATAGAAAAAACCCGCGACTCAGGCCACTGTGCCTCGGGCTGATACTCATCCAGCGCAATGTGCAGAAACTGTCCGGCGTGAAACTTCGGCACTCGGCCCTGCGGAGTAAAGCGATAGCTGGCAACCGAACCGGTGTGATGCACTGCTTCAGCTACAACGGCTTTAATTTTTACGGGACTGGCCATAATCAAAACTGCTTTGTGAAGTCGTGAACTTTTTCGGTGACATAGTTGATTTTCGCCGTGGTCAACCCGGGGAAGACGCCCATGAATAACGTATTGTTCATGATGAAGTCGGTGTTTTCTAGGCCGCCGACAACGCGGTGTTCAATATTCATATAGCCGGGCTGACGGAGCAAATTGCCCGCAAATAGGCCGCGCGTTTCAATCAGGTTCTCGTCAAGATACTGAGCCAGCTCCACGCGGCTGAAGGGTAAATTCTCGCGAAGTGTCAGGATGTAGGCGAACCAGGATGGTTCGCTGTGCTCCGTGGCTTTTGGCAGAATGAAGAAATCTTCCAAGTCGCGAAACCCTTCCGTGAGTAACCGGAAGTTTTCTTTGCGGCGGGTTGTGAAGCTGTCCAGCTTGTCCATTTGCGCCGCGCCGATGGCGGCCTGCATATCGGTCATCTTGAGGTTGTAGCCGATGTGCGAGTAAACGTATTTATGGTCGTAGCCTTTCGGAAGCGTTCCGTACTGTTTGGTGAATCGGCATCCACAGGTGTTATTTTCACCACCTTCGCAGTAGCAGTCGCGGCCCCAGTCACGGAACGATTTGATGATGCGCGCGAGTTGCGGATCATCGGTAATCACGCAGCCGCCTTCGCCAGTGGTAATGTGGTGCGCCGGATAAAAAGAGCCGGTGGCGATGTGGCCGAAGGTTCCGGTGAGTTTGCCACGGTAACGACTGCCCAGCGCGTCGCAGTTATCTTCGATCAGCCACAGATTGTGTTTTTTACAAAATGCGGTGACCGCATCGAGGTTGAATGGGTTGCCGAGCGTGTGGGCTATGAACATCGCCTTGGTTTTCGGCGACAAGGCATCTCCTAGCTTCGACACGTCGATATTGTAAGTGCCAATTTCAACATCCAGAAAAACGGGGATAAGCCGGTTCTGGATAATCGGCGACACCGTTGCCGGAAAACCCGCCGCTACAGTGATCACTTCATCACCCGGCATCAGCCGCTTTTCGCCCAACATTTCAGAGGTCAATGCCGCAATCGCCAGCAGATTGGATGAAGACCCCGAGTTGGTTAAAATGACATCAGATACGTCATAAACATCCTCCAACTTTCCGCTAAATTCTTCGGCATAGCGCCCAGCAGTCAGCCAGAAATCAAGAGAGGAATCAACAAGCTGCACCAGTTCCTGTTCGTCAAAAACCCGGCCTGCATAGTTGACGCGAGTTTTACCCGGAATAAATTCATCGCCGCTCTTATCGTGAGCGGCGCTGTAAAACTCTTTGACCTTTTCCAGAATCTCATTCCGTAAAGCAGAGGCTTTGTCCATCGGTTCAATCTCCAAAATTGATTTGTTTTGTGTATTCAGCCAAATCCGATTCCGTTGCCAGCGTTCCGGTCTCATAGAATTCGCGGTACCAGCCGACGGTTTTCTCAAAGGTTGCTGTGCTGTTCCACACAGGATGCCAACCGAGCTGTTCGCGCGCTTTGGTGCAGTCAAGTTTCAGCAAATGCGCTTCGTGCGGGGCGTCCGCAGTTTGCGTCAGCCGATAGTCAATCCGACTCCAGAACCGTTTGATGTTTTCCACCACTTCACGCACAGAGAGGTCGGCCTCGTCCGCCGGGCCGAAATTCCAGCCGGTTGCGACTTCGGATTTTCCTTCCAGCAGCCGCTGTCCAACCAGTAGGTAGCCGCCCAGCGGTTCGAGCACATGCTGCCATGGGCGTGTTGCATGCGGGTTGCGGATTTCAACCGGCTGGCCAGCGGCCACGGCCCGCATAATATCAGGCACCAGCCGGTCTTCGGCCCAGTCACCGCCGCCGATCACATTGCCCGCGCGGCAACTCGCCAGCAGAGTCTGATGCTTCTTCCCGAAAGCGGTATTGTTGAAATAGGAATTGCGGTAGGACGCGGTGAGCAGTTCGGAGCAACCCTTTGAGGCGCTGTACGGATCATATCCGCCCATCGCGTCGTCTTCGCTGTAACCCCGCTCCCACTCCCGGTTTTCGTAGCACTTGTCGCTGGTAACGTTAATGACGGCCCGCACGGATTCCGTTTTGCGGCAGGCTTCGAAAACATTCAGAGTTCCCATGACATTCGTCGACCAGGTTTCGATCGGGTCGCGATAGGAAGCGCGCACCAGCGGTTGCGCCGCCAGATGAAAAACCATTTCAGGCTGGAACTCCCGGAATGTTTTTTCCAAGGTTTGAAAATTGCGGATGTCGGCGAGTTCTGAGCGCAGTTCCAGCTTCAGCAGATTCCAGTGTGACGGCTCAGTCGACACGGGTAACGCATAGCCGCACACCTCCGCGCCCAGCCGTTGGAGCCAGAAAGCCAACCAGCTACCTTTAAAACCGGTGTGTCCGGTCAAAAGAACTTTTTTACCCTGATAAGCGCCGCCGAACATTACCGCCAGTCCTTCGTCCAGGGTGCTTTACCGGAATCCCACATCTGAGTTAGCAACTGATGTTCCCGTGCGGTATCCATGCACTGCCAGAAGCCTTGATGCTGGCAAGCGCCCATTTCACCAGCCTTCTGCATATTCCGCATTGGCTCCTGCTCAAAAACAAGCGTACTTTCCGTACTTAAATAACGTTCCGGCAGAGATCTATCCGCCACCATAAAACCGCCGTTGATGAAGCCCTGTTCTGTCTGCGGCTTCTCATGAAAACCGGTAACTTTCCCAGCTGCATCTATACCCATCTCGCCAAAGCGCCCAGCAGGATGTACCGCGCTGACCGTCAAAGTTTTACCTGATTTCCGATGAAAGTTCAGCAAAACCGCGAAATCAATGTCAGAAACCGCATCGCCATACGTCAGGAAAAACTCCTGATCCTCCGGCTTTAAGTATTTGACGGCGCGGGCAATCCGCCCGCCCGTCATCGTTCGATCACCCGTATCTACAAGCGTCACCTCCCAGTCTTCCTCGCCATGTCCATTGTGATAGGTGATATCGTTGTGTTTGCCCAGCCGTACGGTCACGTCGGTGGCGCGCGCATGGTAGTTGAGGAAGTAATCAATGAATGCCTCACGCTTATAACCCAGACAAAGGATAAAACGCTTCACACCGAAGGCGGCATAACCTTTCATGATGTGCCAGAGAATCGGATGCGGACCAATTGGCACCATCGGCTTCGGCAGAAGTTCTGTTACATCCCGCAGGCGGGTTCCCTGCCCTCCGCATAGAATTATTGCTGGCGGTATTGTAACCATGATTCTCCTTATTATGTCAAAACAGTCCCCATTGCGTATCGGCATTTCGTAGAAAGGAATTTAGGCTAATGGTAAAAAAATACAACCCCGTAACGTGGTCTTCATTGCGAGATACGGAATTATTTAATTGAAGCGGGACTCATGCAACCCTGTACGACAATCTTATCGGTGGCCTCGATTTCTAGTTTATTTCAGGCGGCGCGGAGGGTGGTCACGCGGATTTTTTACAACACAACCGAAGACCTTATTGCGGCGGCTCAGCGGAACGGGCGCGATGTATTGCGTCTTTACGGCGCAGGCTGGGGCTATGCCAAGCCCGGCTGGCAACAGGGGCATTTCGAGGATTACCGAATTTTGAATCAGGCGGCTGGCATCGATCTCTATAATCTGAAAGAGATGCCGCTGAGCGGAACTCTCGAAATCTCTGCCGCGACAGCGGATAAGCCGAAGACTGTTTCCGTGAACGGCGTAACCACGGGGTTTGCATCCGGACGGATACGGACATGGACGGTTTCGCTGACACTCCAGCCGGGGGAAAATGTCATTCTGGTTACCAGTCCGTCGGGCGACCCGCTCTTCGTTCTCGACATACGCTGGAAGCCTGTGCAACCCTGATTTTCTGTTCTTGTTTAATAAAAATTACGGGTCGTAATGATTTTAAATCCGGCTTCGGGATAATGGTTGAGAAACGCCTTGT
>CAZSSI010000034.1:0-11760 GCA_964609345.1 uncultured Verrucomicrobiota bacterium
TCCGGTATCATCAGCACACCTAGAGTTCTTTCCAGCCTTTTTCTCCGGCAAAGATGGTGCCGTTCCCGCGCAGCAATTCGACATCCTTTATAATTGTTGCCAGTCAGAAAAGTAGTAAACGCTATAAGGGATAGCGGGAGGGGGCAGTTCTCCAAAGCGGGTATCGTAGTGATAATTTTTCAGATAGCCAGTGCCGCTTGTCTGACCGATTACCCCACGAGTGTATTGTCCCATGCTTCCATAAAAGTTAATATACGGTTTCCCGATAGAGTTATACCGATCGGCGGCACCGAAACTTCCGTTAGAGGCCAGAATAGCGGCGTGAATGTTGACGGCACCGACCCCTGAAACAATCTCCACGTTTTTTTGGGAATAAAGTCCCAGCGCTTCGGTCGTAGAGGGTTGCCACCCAGCCCAAAGCCCCGGGTCAGCAGGCTTACTGGCCGCGGACGTGTACACGATGTTACCCGTAATATAAATCGAGTTGGGTGTTGCCACAGTTGCCCGGGTTCCAACTGTCCCCTTTACATACGCGTCGCCTGTCACATAGAGGATCACGCCGGAAGTCAGCGTGTTCGTAACAACAGAACCACTTGAACGGTTGCGGAGGATCGCTTTTGTGCCCGTGAAGGTAACGTCATAGTTTCCGGTAAACTTCACCGCCGCCGGATCGCTCACCAGGTTATTGACTTGTGCTTGAATGCCAACCCAGTCCAATTGCGGAACCCCCAATTGAAGACCGCCGGTAAATACAGATGAGTTCCCGCCATTTTGATAATTGACGGAACTCGCACCGGATTGAACAAGGGCATAAAAAATCGGAGTTCCGTTGATATTGATTCGGCTGTCTGTGTAAAGCCTGCCGTAAATTTTATCACCGGAAGCAAAGTTTACATTCCCTTCATCATGGGTGGACCACAGATAATCACCAAAGGTTCTGATTGATGCTTTTAGCTTATTGGTTTGAATCGCACCGTTACGGGCGTATCCGATAGATGTAATGATATATTTTTTGACGACCCTTAACGTATTATTCCAGTCTGGGTCGTCGGCCACACTCACGCTGTTACTTCCGATATTCGCAACGGTAGCGGATAAACTGCGGGCAGTGCCGGCGGGGATTGGGTTCCGGTTTCCCGGCACACTGAGAATGGCCTTAAATTGCTCCAGACCCGCCTCGGCCAGCGAAAATGCCTGCGCTTTATTAAGCTGATACTCAGCTTCCTGTGCGTTGTAGAACCCCAGTTGAAGCAGGGCATAGATCAGCAGGCTGAAAGACACCAGAACAACCATGACGAGCGGGAGAATTCCGCCAGCCCGGTTTGTTCGGCACGGTCGGTTGGTTTTCATATTCAGCTCCTCTTTAATAATTCCTCGTATGGATGAAGGTTTTATTGGTTGCAGAAATAGTTCCGTCTGCATTTACCAGCACGAGTTCCAGCAAAACGCCGTTGGTCTGTCCCGGGGGTCTCTGCGGGTTAAAGACCTTCAGTCCTTTGGTGATCAACTGGCCTTGAGCGGTGCCGTTAATTGAGTAGGTCAGGTTGCCGGCTGAAGTTCTGGCGAAGGCCGTCGAATTTGAGTGAACTGCATTGGTAGACAACTTCAGACTGTTGTTGATAGCTTCAGTAACATTGCTATAAGAAGAATTTCTGATCTCCTTAGCCATGATTTGCACCGCGAAGGCGGCGTCGCGCCGGAGGTTTGCATATTCGTTACTTGTGCGCCATTCGCGATAACTCATAAAAAGGATGAGTGCTACAATCAGAGCCAGAATGGCCGAGCTGACCATGGCAATCATCAGCTCCACCAAGGTGAAGCCGACCTTTTTTTTGCACCGGTTCATAAAGCTCCTCATTCAGATGGCGAACGGTACGAAACAAGCGTCAAGTTTGTGGTTCCGTAATAAACCACAACCGTGATGCGTTTATATTCATAATCGTCATAGCCCGCAAAACCGAGAGCGGAAACGGTTTGCACCGTGTCAGTTGCGGTCATGGAACGTCCATTAAGATTGAATTTGGCCGAGAGATTAGTAACTGAAGATGGAGGCATGTTGGTATACGTGTAATTAGCTCGAAGACGCTCAATTTCTCCGGTGCCCGCCTGGACAGCCATTTGTTTAAGAGTGCTGGAGACTGCCAGCAAACGGGGATAAAACAGCGCGTTAATCACGACAACGGCCATAATCCCCAGAATCGCGGCACCTAAGAGCACTTCCACCAGCGTCATCCCGCTCCGGTTTTTTGCATGGACAAGCTGTCCTTCCCGCTTCGCTAAGGCTTCGCAGGACAAGCTGTCTTCCGTCTTCTGTCTTCCGTCCTCTGAGTTGTTCATGGCTGCTTCTCCCGAGTCAGCGTGATTTCTTTTTGAACCCCGTCCGCATTCTTCAGAATAATCGTTTGCGGGAATATTTCCTGAATCGTGTATCCCCCGACGGTGTCACCGATTTTGTACGTCCGGTTTTCAATGATCACCAGTGGTCTTTCTGTGTTCCAGGAGATCCCTTGAAGGGTAATCTTCCGTTCGTTTTCGCCCGGCGACGGATCCGCCGCAGTTTCCGGACGGATATCCACCGCCGCTACGGTTCCTGTATCATTCCGCTCCATTTTCTTCTGAACGGAATGGATATTCTCGCTTAGTTGCCGGACGACCTTGGCGTACTGCTCTGTAAACCGTGTGCTGTTCACCAGATTCTGACGTTTCATTTCCTGCAAGCCCATGAAACCTGCCAGCAGGAGCAGAACGATGGCGGATATCGCAACAACTAGATTTCGCAGAGACGCTTTCATAAGCGGCCTCCTTCACCTGCACCATAGATTTTACCCAACTGTGCCTCCATCTGTATAATCTCCGGATTATCAACTGACCGTGTCAGTTTAATCCACTCTTCAAAAATGGAAGGATCCTTCATTTTGACCGCATGAAGAAACGCGACCAGACTGCCGGGTGACCCGACTCCATTTAAATTTACGGCAATCTTCGGCGCGGGCTGTGTTTGATTTCGGTCCTGCACCAGATGGATGGAGGTAATCTTGAATCCAGTCGTATCCGCAGCTGTCTCCATCGTCTTGATATATACATCTTCAATCGAAGCAGAGTCCGCCGTATTGACTTCATACGCTTTTATAAATTCATCAAACTGCGCGTTCTCTTTGATCATTTCAGGAATTAACCGGTTCAGCGATTGGTTACGCAGACAGGAAACCTGCTGATGGTTGAAAAAGGTGCGCGAACCCAGCTCCACAACGGCAATGGCCAGCAACGGGAAAACCAGCCAAAATGCCAGTACCCTCCTACTTCGAATAAAAACCGTGCTGTCCATGTCTAATCCTCTCTGAAAACCGCTTTATATTTTAAAATTGAACCAACCTTGCTGCCAATATTACCCCGCTCCGTTGTCGTCGGTACAATTGCGACAAACTCCCGTGACAATGCCGGATTTCTCCTCCATTTAAGCAGAGAAGTTGATATGTCCGCACTGGTTCCGTTCACTTCCTCCGGAACCATGATACTGAATTCGAGCGACGGTTTTCCCCCGTCCTTTCCCTGCTGTTCAAATGAAAGCGTGCTGATCTGCATCGAACCGGACAGCATGCTGAGTAACGGAAGCACTGAATAGGTGGTTGTCGGCAACGCGGCCTTGATTGCAGATGTCTGATCGGATTTTTTCTGCAACGTTCCTTTAAGCAGGTCGGCATACGCCAGCATGCTCGATTGCTCCGGATATTGAAGGAAGAACTGCTGCTGCACGGTCTGTGCCTGACGCCTTAACTCAAGACCCTGCTGGATTTTGCAGGTTCCCCGATTGGCCTCCACGGCCAGAAGAATTCCGGACAGCAGGAGGTATCCCAGCATAGCCAGATAAATCACCCGGCGCTGCCGGGCGTCCCATACAAATTTTCGCGCTAGATTGATGTTATCCATTTTTAGGCATCCTGAGTCCCAGTCCGAGTCCTATCGCCAGATTGACGTTGGATGATATCCCGGAAAACTCCTTTTGTACAACCGGAGCAAGCCGTGGATCAGACAGATAATCCATTACATTAACCGGCATGGACGTTGATTCGGCCAGCCGGTCTCCCAACGTCGGCAGATCCGGCATCTGCCCTGCCAAAAGAATTTTTTGAATCGGCTCCTGCCCGATCTTCAGATGGTAGTAGAGCAAGGCATCTTTAATATTTTCCAGCAGGTATCCCAGATTGCCTGCCCAGCCATCTTTGACGGAGAACAGAGTCCGGGGATAGATTTTACCGTCCGCCAGCATGACAATATCCGCAGTCCGTTCCGACAGACTGATCAAACACGTCGAAGGCTGATCCGCTTCAGGGGTCATAAACTGATAGAGATTAACCAATGCAGAATAGCTCACTTCCATATTCACCGGATACACTCCACCCTCCCGCAACAGGTTGATCTGCTGTTGCACCTGCGAACGGGGTGCGGCAATCAACACGCCGGAAATCTCCTTCAAGGCGGCATTACTTTTATTTGTCTCGCGGTCGCTCAGAACCCATTCCGCAACGACCTGATCGGGAGGCAGCTGAAGCGTCTCTTCCGCTTCCAGAGACAGCACATGGGGCAGCTCTTCCAGCGTCAGGTTGTTATAAGAAAAATGACGCACAATTTTAGAATGACTGTGCAGGCTGGTGCATACGGTGTGGGTAGGAAACTTGCGCCGTTTCCAGAGATTCCGGATTTGTTGTGAAACCAATCGATCCGGACTGTCCGGAGCAATCTCCTCGATCGCCAATTGATCCAGAATCAGTCCCTGCGAGGTGCGAACAAAGTGGGTGGCAATCATCCGTTCGTGATTGATATCCAGACCCATCGCGTCTTCGCCCTCAAACTTTATTTCTTTCTGCAATTTCATGAACTGATTCTCTTCCCGCTTACTCTCTTCAGCACCCGCTTCCGCCCCCGAATGACGGGGGCGGGCGGTACGTCTGGTTTACGGCTTGATGACGCCCTTTGTCACCATGGTGCCACCCCATGTCTGGCCACCCGTGGTGCCCTGAACGAGCGTTATAGTCTCACCGCTCAAGTCGCCAGCAGTAGAACCGGCTGTCGCTGTCAACGTGTAACCCCCGAGGTCACCGCCACTTGACAATACCGGGATAGGAAAATATTTTCCCCGGCCCAGTTCGTCTTTGGTAAGTGTCGGCAGAGCGGCAATATTCGCCGGGAAGCTGCCATTTTCCGCATAATAAACTTTGCATGCGGAAGCGGCCACGCCCAGCAGATTCTGTCCTTCTGCGGCAACGGCTCTCTGCCGGTTATTCGCCAGCAACGGGATGACAATCGCGGCCAAGATCGCAATAATCGCGGCCACAATCATCAGTTCGACCAGGGTGAACCCTGATTTTTTGTTCGTCGTATTCTTCATGATCTATCTCCTTTTTTCATTCCAGTTTCCATTCCCCTTCCCTGTGAACCCGGTCCCTCCGGGTGGCTGTGCAGTTGTGCTTTTTATTTAATACTCATCGATACGGTGAAGACCGGTAAATAAATGCTGAGAACCAGCACCAGCACCATCATTCCGAAAACGGTGATGATGACCGGTTCCAGCAGGGCCATGCCGGTTGCCAAAGACGCTTCAACCTGATCCTCATAGGAATCTGCAACCCGATCCAGCACTTCCGGCAGTTTACCCGCCCCTTCCCCCACGCCGATCATGCGAATGAGAAGCGACGGGAAAAGTTTGGCCTGTCCGAGACTCCCGGCAATGGCGTTGCCGGCAATAATCCGGGAACGGGCCGTCATAATCGCAGATTCAATCATCCGGTTGTCGCCCACGTTGGCAACAATCTCCAGAGCTGTCACCACCGCCACCCCGCTTTTCAGCAGAATCGCCAGACAGCGGCAGATACGGGCCAGAATATACATGGTGATAATCTTGCCGGTGATTGGCATTTGAAGACGCATTTTTGCCACCACGGCTTTTCCGCTCTCTGTTCTGCGGTACAGCCAAAGGGAGGCGAAGATCGCCACCAGCAGCAAAATGAGGTAAAGGAAATTGCCGACAATAAAATTGTTAATAGCAAAAACGGTTGTCGTCAGTTTCGGCAGGTCGGCACCCAGCCCGGTGAAAATACTCTGGAATCTGGGCACAATAAAAAACACCATGATCAGACAAATGATCACAAAGAAGCAGGCCACAAACAATGGATAGGCCATCATGCTAGTCACTTTGCGCCGCAGCTTTTCGCTGGCCTCCATATACTTGGCCAGTTGATCCAGCGTTTCCCCCATGGTTCCGGAAGCTTCTGCAGCCCGAACCAGACCGATAAACACCGGGGAAAAACGTTCCGGATGCGCCGCCACCGCTTCGGAAAACGGGATTCCTTCCTGCAGTTTGTCCGCGAGATTGCCCACCAGTTTTTTCATTGCCGGGAAATCGTTCAGGTCTTCATAAATGCCAGACAGCGTGTCGCGCAACGTCAGTCCTGAATTAATAGAAATCGCGAGTTGCCGACAGAAGACCGCCATGTCGGCTGGTTTAATCCGGCCTGATTTCAACGAAATTTTTCGGTTCCCTGAAGTTTTCTTATCCGGGTTTAATTTACCCGGCATGTCCACTCCCGGATCAACCGCGCGGGGAGCCGTCTCCTGCAAATGAACCGCAGTAAGCCCTCGTCCGCGCAACTCATAAAGAGCCTCCTGTCGCGACTCAGCCGTGATTTCTTCGCGGACAACCATTCCCTGCGCATTTTTAGCGGTATAGTTAAAGATTTGCATCATTCACCTCCGGCTGAATCCGTACTGCGTACTTCGTATTCCGTACTGCGTATTCCGTATTGCTCATTCCGTCTTCCAACCCTTGTAAATTGAACATTGAACATTGTTTATTGCTCATTCAGTCATCCGTACTGCGTATTTCGTATTCCGTACTGCGTATCCCGTCCGTCTTCTGTCCTCTGATCTCCGACCTCTGACTTCTGATCTCTATTCCCATCTCACGACTTCTCCGCAACCTGAAGAACCTCATCAAGTGTCGTAATTCCGGCCTTCACTTTCATCAGTCCGTTGACCAGCAATGATTCCATGCCATGGCTCAGTGCGTAACTGCGCACGGCCATGTCGCCAGCACATTCCGCAATCAGTTCCCGTATCGGATCCGAAACTTCGAGAAATTCAAAAATGCCGGTTCGACCCAGATACCCCGTCTGCTGACAGTCGCTGCAACCTGCCCCCACCTGAAAGTTCCAGTTCTTCGCGTCGGGACAGGTCTGCACCGCAAGCGCCAGCTCATCCGGCGGCGGTACAAAGGGCTTTTTGCATTTCGGGCAGATTATACGCACCAACCGCTGGGCAATCACCAGTTTCACCGTGGCGGAGATGAGATAGGGTTCGATTCCAATGTCGCGCAACCGGCTGAACGAAGACGGCGCGTCGTTGGTGTGCAGCGAACTCAGCACCAGATGGCCGGTCAGCGAGGAGCGGCTCGCGATCCGAGCCGTTTCCAGATCGCGGATTTCGCCAATCATGATGATATCCGGATCTTGCCGGAGAATGGATCGCAGGCAATTGGCAAAATCCAAATCAATCTTGGGATGAATCTGGGTCTGATTGATGCCGTCAATCAGATACTCAATCGGGTCTTCCACGGTCTGAATGTTTTTCTCGGGACTTTTGAGAAAGTTCAGCGCGCTGTACAACGTCGATGTTTTGCCGCTTCCGGTCGGTCCGGTCAGCAGAATAATCCCGGTCGGGCGCTGAAGAACGCGCTGAAATTCTTTCAGCATCACGGGGTCAAACCCGACATCTTTCATGTTCACCAGCAGCGCGTTCCGATCCAGTATCCGCAACACAATTTTTTCGCCATACGCCACCGGAAGAACGGAGACCCGCACATCAATGACCCGGTCGCGCGCCCTGAATTTAAACCGGCCATCCTGCGGCAGACGGTGCTCGGCAATGTCCAGTTCGGCGAGAATTTTTACGCGGGTGGAGATGGCCGCATACAGACGATGCGGCGGCGGGGTCACCTCGCGCAATACCCCGTCAATCCGGAAGCGAACGACGACTGTTTTTTCCGCCGGTTCAAAATGGATGTCGCTGGCACGGTCCCGTAAGGCGCCCAGCAACAGCAGGTTGACAAACCGGATCACCGGCGCATCGTTGGCTTCGTCTTTTAACTGGTCAACTTCAACCCGGGACGGTCCATCCACGTCCAGATGGATGTCATCGAGCGAAGCAATATCCTGCAGGCTTTCTTCAATGTAAGTGTCTGTCGTATAGGCTTTATTGATCAGAGCCAGAACATCCTCTTCCACGCCGACGGCCTGACGAACCTCCAGCCGGGTTTGAGAGCGAACCACATCCAGAGCGTCCAGATCCAGCGGGTTCGCCATGACAACCGTCAGCGAATATTCATTTTCCTGCGCAAAAGGAATCAGGGTATACCGGCGGGCGACCTGCTCTGGAACCAGCCCGATGACAGAACGCTCAATATGGCATTCTTCCGGAATTTCAATCAGAGGAATACGCAACAGGTCGGAGAGCGCCTCAGCCAGCTCCCGGGACGAATGGAGTCCGCAGGAATCCGCTATATGGCTCAACGCCGAGCCACCCTTTTCTCCTTCGAGGAAAGCGGCCCGTAACTGCTCCATACTGATTTTAGCTTTAGCGCTCATTATTGTTCCGACCTGCTGCACCATGAATTACATTGCCTATTCCGACATATTCACCACGGCCGGCACGGGCTCTACGATTACTGCGGCTGGTTCATCCATCACCGGTACTTTAACCGGAGCTGGCGGCTGAACGCCTTCCATCGTATCTTCGCCTTTCTTCGCGATGATCATGTCATAGTTGTCTTCGCCCACGACGGTCGCAGAGAGGAAGATCAGCAAATTTTTCGTATAGTTATCGACGCCTTCACTGCGAAAGAGCCGACCGAGCAGCGGAATGCTTCCCAGCACCGGAACTTTTCGGACGGTTTCTTTTTTCTGGTCTGAAAGCAGGCCGCCGATCACGATCGTTTCTCCGTTTTGGGTCATGATCTGAGTTTCCGTTTCCCGAGTATCGATAATAGGATAACGCACTAACAATGTGCCATTGTCATTATTTACATCCTCGAAACCGACGAAATTAGCTACGGACGGGTGAACGATCATATTGATGAAGCCGCCGGCGCAGACCTGAGGAACAACACTGAGTTGAATGCCGCTGTTTTCATATCTTTCCAGCGAGGCCGTCTTGGTCGGATTGCCACTACCGGTGTTGTTTTGAATTTCGGTCTTAACAATCGGGAATTTCTGTCCGACAATAATTGTGGCTTCCTGATTGTTCATGGTCAGAACCCGCGGCGACGACAACACTTTGGTGTCCCCATCTGTCTGCAATAAATCGATGATTGAAGACGCGGATAGAGTGGAGTCCCAGCCTAGCTGATTGAAAGTGCTGAAGCCGCTGCCGGTTTGCCCTGCGTCGCCTACCGTTAGTTTTAACGAAATCGGATCAAGCTCAAACCCGATATGTTTCAACAGGCTGTTGTTTACTTCCATAATTCGTGACTCGACCAGAACCTGCTGCGGCATTTTATCCATGTCCGCCAGCACTTCGGCCACGCGGGCCAGACTTCTGGGAATATCGGTGACGATCAGAGTTTTGCTCCGGCTTCGGTTCGGCTGATTGTCCTTATCGTCCGACACCCGCTCCAGTTTGCCTAGCATGACGGCACTTTCCGAAGAACTCCGGTTGCCTTGTGAGGCGAATTTCCAGCCCGTCTGTCCGCGGGCCGAAGCGATGCTAATGGATCCGCGCGGCGAAAGCTGTCCTTTTAAAATATCCTGCACATCACTTGCGTCCAGATACTTCAGATTGAACACTTTGGTTTCCAGCATCTCAACCGCCGCCAGTGCGGCCAGTTTATCCAACCGGCTGACGACGATGGTGTCGCCGATTTTCTGGTAGCCAAACCCGTATGGTTTTAAAATAACATCCAGCGCTTCGCTCCACTGCACATTCATCAGATGAAGGGTCACTCCGTTTGAGACGACTCCAACATCCGGTCCGATGACGACATTTTTCTGCGTCTGCTGTGCGAACATATCAAGCACAGTATTGAGCGACGCATCGATCACATTGATGGTGACCGGCTGGGCCTGCCCCGAAGTTGCTGCGCCCTGCATGCTGACAGCCGGCGCAACCGTTTGCGCCATCGTTTCTTCAGCCGCCTGGATCTGAGCAACGCCAAGCAGACTTATCCATGTTACAACCAGCACTATCCTGTATTGTTTTGAGTTCATGATGTCTATTTTCTCCCTTCTTTTTTCCTTACCGCTTCGTCTTCGATTCTTCGAAGCAGTTCCTTGGGTTTTGCCGTCTTTGCGAGGGCGGCCTGTCTGTGAATCAGACCCAGACTGAGCAGTTCGTGAAGGGAATCGTTCATCGTAATCATCCCCTCTGCGCACCCGGCCTGAATCATGCTGTATATCTGATCTGTCTTCATTTCGCGGATCAAACTGCGGATACCGGAGGTCACCCGCATCACCTCGCAGGCCAGCACCAATCTGCTTTGGTTTGTTGCCATAATCAGTTGTTGCGCCATCACGCCGATCAGCACCTGCGAAAGCTGAAAATACACCTGCTGCTGCTGCTCTGCCGGAAACACATCCACGATGCGGCTGATGGCATGTGTCGTGTCCTGTGTATGCAACGTCGCCAGAATCAAATGACCGGTCTCCGCCAGCGTCAGCGCCAGCCGGATGGTTTCCAGATCGCGCAATTCGCCCACCATAATGACATCCGGCGACTGACGGAAGATACTGCGCAACGCCTCCGCAAAGGAGTCGGCGTCACTGCCGATCTCGCGCTGATCCACAATCGACTCGATATGCCGGTGCTCATATTCAATTGGATCTTCCACCGTAATGATGTGCAGATGCTTGTTCCGGTTAATGTAATCCATCATGACGGCCATCGTTGTGGACTTGCCGCTTCCGGCCGGGCCGGTAATCAAAACCAGCCCGGACGACTGATTTGCGAACTCCTCGGAAATTAACGGAATGCCAAGCTCTGCTCGTGACGGAATCCGGTCGGGTATAATGCGCCCGGCCAGCGCCAGAGATCCCCGCTGGAAATAGACATTGAAACGGAATTTGGCAACGTCTTCGAAGATTTTCGAAAAATCGATCGACTTGTACGTCTCCAGCATGATCTTTTGCCGGTCATTCAGTAACTCATCGACTATTAGTTGAATTTCTTCGCGGGTCATCGGATTGCAATCAAGCGGTTGTAAAAATCCGCGCAACCTGATTTGAGGCGGAGCGCCAACCGTCAGCAGAAGATCCGAGCCCCCCCTAGCCTTAACTTCTGTTAAAAAAGATTCTATTATCTGTTCCTTCACGCCCCCTCCTTGACGAGCGACATTCTTTGATACTGTCGAAATCTTCTCAATCAGGACGAAGACTAACTTTAATACATGAAAAAATAAGGATCCGTATAGGGGTTTCCATTAGACCTGTATCGGGGGATTTACTACCAATACCGGCCATTCTATGAGAATCCAGTTCCGGGCGAATGTTCATCTGTGATTCACTCTAGAATCGCTAGAGAAAATTCAGAAGAACTGTAGCCATACAAATTTTTTGGTGGTTCGGCGTAGACGAGGCTTCCAGCCTCGTTTGCATAGGCAAAGCGTGTATCTTCACCAAACGAGGCTGGAAGCCTCGTCTACGATAGCGGCTACAGTTCTTCTAAAAATGCTCTAGGGCGTGTTAACACTATTTACAAAAAAGACCCGTTCCGTGTATA